>NZVS01000045.1 GCA_002701555.1 Alphaproteobacteria bacterium
CAAGACGTAACAAGCGCCGTTCACATGATTCACTAGATACTGTAAACTGGGTTGAAGACTCAAATACAGGTGAGCCGAAGCGCCGTCACCATATCGATATGAAAACCGGTATGTATAAAGGTAAGCAGATTCTGGATATCCAGGACTAAGGCTTCCTAAATTATTATATGTATAAAAGGACAACTCCGCTTTGGGTGGTTTGTCCTTTTTTATTTTCCGGTTGTGGGAAGAATGTTGATAAGGAATTGATTTTCCCTACACAAACCATATAGATTTACACGTAATCAAACTGTAAAGAAACCAGCTTCTATGACACAAAAAGTAAGAATAGCAATTGACGCGATGGGTGGGGATCACGGTGTTGATGCCACTATTCCCGGGGCTGCAAAAGCACTTGATAAGGACGGAGACCTTTATTTCCTTTTTTTTGGAGATGAAGCAAAGATCAGGCCTGTATTAAGTAAGTACCCTAAGTTAAAAGCCTCTTCGGAAACTATACATACAGACCATGCTGTAAGAGGCGATGAAAAGCCGGCAGCCGCTTTGCGTACAGGTCGTCAATCAAGTATGAGGCTGGCTATAAACAGTGTCTCTAATAATGAATCAGACTGTATTGTCTCTTCAGGAAATACAGGTGCCTTAATGGCAATGGCAAAAATGGTGCTTAAAACACTTCCCAATATCAGGCGTCCTGCAATAGCCAGTGTTTTGCCCAGTAAGACAGGTCGTACCGTCATGCTCGATTTGGGGGCAAACCTATCTTGTGATTCCGAGGTTCTTATCCAATTTGCACTCATGGGTGCTGTTTATGCCCGTGTGAGTGAAAACAAGAAAAATCCTTCTGTAGGTCTTTTAAATGTGGGATCAGAGGATATGAAGGGTCACGAAGAATTACGCGCAGCACACGGGGTTTTGTCTCGAGTGCAATTTCCCGGCTCCTTTAAAGGATTTGTAGAAGGCAATGATATTCCAATGGGCACGGTAGATGTAGTCGTAACTGATGGTTTTACAGGTAATATTGCACTTAAGACCGCGGAAGGTGTAGGAAAGCTTACTGAGTTTTATCTAAAAGAAACATTTAAGTCTTCGTTGCTGGCAACTTTGGGCGGTATTTTGGCTATGCCTGCCTTAAAGAAAATGAAGAAAAAAGTGGATCCCAGATTCTATAATGGGGGCATGTTTCTTGGTCTGGACGGCGTTTGTCTGAAAAGTCACGGAAGCAGCGATGATGTCGGTTTCTGTAGTGCTATAATTGTTGCCGCTAACCTTATCCGCAACAATTTCAACAGCCGCATTAGTGAGGAAGTTGAAAAGCTGATGAACCAGGAAAGTTTTTTCACTCACGAATTGGTTCAGGAATAAACTTTATGCTTCGCTCTGTTATAAAAGGCACTGGTTCTGCCCTCCCTAAAAACTGTGTAACAAACAAAGACTTGGAAAAAAAAGTCGATACAAGCGATGAATGGATTGTACAGCGTACAGGAATAAAACAACGCTACATCTGCGGGGAGAATGAAAGTACGCTCTCATTATCTCTGGAAGCTGCCCGCAATGCCCTGGAAGCTGCTGATTATTTGCCTTCCGACATTGATGGAATTATTGTTGCGACTACAACACCCGACAATACTTTTCCGTCAGTTGCTGTGCAGGTTCAAGCCGCGCTTGATGTTCCCGAATGTATGGCATTTGATGTTCAGGCAGTATGTAGTGGTTTTGTATATGCCCTGTCTATTGCTGATAAAATCCTGAAATCCGGATCACATAAATGCATGCTGGTTATTGGTGCCGAAACCATGTCGCGCATACTTGACTGGAACGACAGAACAACCTGTGTTCTTTTTGGTGACGGGGCAGGGGCCGTTATCTTGGAAGCCGCGGAAGGTGGAGATGAGAAAGATCGCGGAGTTATATCGACACATCTTCATGCTGATGGTCGCCTGAAAAATATTCTCTACACAGATGGTGGAGCCGGAACGACCTCTGATAGCGGCTATATTAGAATGCAAGGGCGAGATGTTTTTAAACATGCGGTTACAAATATGCATGATGTCGTAGCAGAAACTCTCGCCTATAATAATATTGACCCCTCGGAAATTGACTGGTTAGTGCCACATCAGGCAAATATACGTATTATCACTGCGACCGCAGATAAGCTTGGTATGAATATGGATAAAGTCGTTCTTACCGTCGATCAGCATGGAAACACGTCTGCTGCGTCAATTCCTCTTGCCTTAGATTATGCAGTCAGGAAAGGGGATATAAAAGAAGGCGACCTGCTTCTGCTTGAGGCGCTTGGTGCAGGCCTTACTTGGGGAGCTGCCCTTGTCCGTTTTTAAAGATTAGGCGAGGTTCGTCGCGCTTGTATTGGGGCCGAGCACATCCTTTTCGGCGACTTGCCGAGGATTTTCAGGATCAGCAGATTGCTGCGCCCTCATGCTTTCTGGCACGGAAGGTGCTGATTGATGTTGAACAGCAGGATTATTTTCAAACACTGATTTTATACCTTCGCCAATAGACCCTTCATTTGCGACCAAGTCGCCTTGATCCATATAATGAGCTTGCCCATCGGTATCTACATAAACCTTACCCATCGCTGTGCCTGTCTGATCTGTAAAAAGGACATGTGTGCCTTCCCCGAGTACAAACCCATTTGCATCAATTTCTTCCCCAGGTGAAACATGTAAGATAGACATTGAGTGCCCGAGGCCGGTATGAGCTTGCGTTACAGCATCTTGATCAGGTATAGAACCGGTTGCAGGGAAGTCTCCGTTTGCTGCAGGCGAGCTGAGTTCAGAGGCTGATTGTTCTGCTTGTGCAGCGTCTCTCTGTGCGCGGGCATCCTCCACCTCGCTCTGAACACGTGCTTCCTCAGCATCCATTCTAGCTTTATTGTCAGCTATAATCTGACTTGCATCATGTAATTCTTCGCCATGGTTAAGTCGGTCCTGATTATTAGCTATCCATTGTCTTGCTTCGTAATCTATCTGCTCTTTGAAGTCAGTGTTTTGAGGAAGGTCTAAGTCCCCCTCACTGTAAAAAGCGCTATACTCATCTCCTGTATCAACCGAATACCCGACAAGGTTGCCCTCGGCGTCGCGCCATGCTGTATGTCGCCCTGGTTGCATTGCATAGTCACCAATTTCTGCGCCGCGTACCATATCGAAAGTTTCGGCTGTATAACCTTGTGATTGCTGATAGGCGGCAAAGTCATCTAAGGAATAACCTAAGCGAGGGTCACGGGCATTATATCCAAAGCTGCTGTAACCAGTGTCAAAATGATGTTCATGGGGACCATTGGGTGTGACCACAATTGGTGCAGTCGGGTCAATATCAACCATAGTCCGGTTTTCAACACGTTGCCCGGCACCCACATCAACAACATCCAGATTTGTGCCTTCTTCAAGATTAAACCTTGCTTGGACGCCCTCCATAAGTCGGCTTGCGCCACCGGTCATGTTTTCCAAATCCATGTTCAGGTTATTATATTCAGGTTTGGCAAGATCCTCGGCATCCATATAATAGGCTTGTCCATCACTCGTTGCCGAGCTCGTGTAGCTTAGAAAGCCTACAACTTCACCAGCTTCATTTGTGAAAACTGTATGTGTACCTCTTTGAGCCGGGTCTGCTGCGTTTTCATCGCTCAAATAAACGGTATGTGCCCTGTGACCCGCCGCCATATGTTGATTCATTATAGCTGTTGCGCTGTCCACTTGTTGCATGCTGGCGCGTAATTCACTTACTGTTTCTACATCGGGCAAAGGTATGGGATCCGTTTGATCTGTAGAAGGTCCGGCTGCGACCTCAACCTCATCAAGATTAATTTGAGTGACAGCGTCCTGGGATAAACCGTCTACGAAAGCATCAAGTTGTTCATAAGCGCTTTCAGTTGGTGGGTTGGAGCCTACGAAATTATTTATAATCTGATTAGCCGTTGTATACTGCTCGGCATTCAATGGAATTATACCAAACATATTTGGGCTTGCTGAATTGTAGGAAGTTATCCACCCAGCGCCGTCATCACCATTATGTAGGGTAAAAAAGAGAAATTCAGAGCTACTGGAAACGGCAACTGTCGCAGCAGGCTCAGGGGGGAGCCCTTGTGACGTTGCTGCTGCTTCTACTTTTTCTGGTTCAGGCCCCAAATTAGCCTGAGCATTTTTTTGAATGAAATTGCGGTAATTTGGCATGTTTAACTCTCAATAATCATTATTAAATATATTTTTCTGACCTAAATATAATATGAAAATCTTAACAAAGAATGTAAGTGGTGGTCAAAAAAACACTTTAAATGCTTGGCTGATAGTCGTTTTTCAACCTCATCCATTGACTTAACTTATTGATTTACTATATCCTTATAAGATACATATTTTTTGAAAGGTCAGACTATTATGAGCAACCGCACTGTTACGCGCGCCGATCTCGCCGACGCTCTTTACCACGAATTGGGTTTATCACGGAATGAATCTTCCGAGCTAGTGGATTCTGTGTTTGAAGAAATATCAGAAGCTCTTGCTGAGGGGGAGAATGTTAAGATATCATCCTTCGGAAGTTTTACCTTGCGAGAGAAGAAAAAACGGATTGGGCGTAATCCTAAAACAGGTGTTGAAGTCCCGATCTCACCAAGAACAGTTTTGGTGTTCAGGGCATCACATATCTTGAAAGAAAAGATGAATTCCTGACCTTGCAGGCTTTAGCATTACAGGGAGAGAGTATGTACATGGGAACAAATAAAAACCTGACATCGGAGCAGGATGAACAGGATGATAAAGCACCAGGTGCTTTTCGTACTATAAGCGAGGTTGCTGATGAATTAAAAGTCCAGCAACATGTTTTACGCTTTTGGGAAACAAAATTTTCACAAGTAAAACCTTTGAAGCGCGGTGGTGGACGCCGTTATTATCGACCCGAAGATGTAGCCGTTTTACACAAAGTTCATCACCTCCTTTATAAAGATGGTTTTACAATTAAGGGCGCGCAAAAACTTGTGAAGGGACTCTCTAAAAATCAGGTGGCCGCACTCAAAATCAAGGCACCGATAGCTGAGCAATCCAATAATCTGGAATCGCAAGCTGATACAACCCCGATCGTACAGGAAGTAGTTAAGACTGAGACTGTTCATCGGCTCGCACCTCAGCAAAAAGAGATGTTGCGTGGGGTGGTTAGTGAACTTTCTGCCTTAAAACAAAATATTACTAAGCTCTAAAACGTATTGTACGATGTTTGTGTCATAGGTCTTGGGTCTCATGGCAGCGCTATAACTCACAGATGTGCCCAACTTGGCCTGCGTGTTATAGGTGTAGACAAATATAAACCCCCACATAATTTAGGTGCGCATCATGCTGATACACGTATGACGCGGCTGATACAATTCGAAGGGGAGCATTTATTGCCGCTCGTAGAGAAGGGAAATGCTTGGCGCCGTAGTTTTGAAAACATAAGGAAACCCTTGTTTCAAGAAGCTGGGTTTCTAACAATCGCAAACAAAAATTCCACACATTTTGATTTAGATGTCCAGGAAAAGTGGGCTCAGCAGCATCATATTCGTTATGAGCGCTTTTCCGGTAAGGAGCTTAGCAACAAATATCCTGTATTCAACTTTAATGATGGAGACGAAGCCTTTCTGGAGCCTGGAGCAGGGTTTCTTAAAACATCGGCCTGTATTGATACTAATCTGGAAAATGCAAAAAAATATGGTGCCGAATGTATTTTTAATACAGAAGTAAGTGCAGTTGACTCCAAAAAAATTACACTTGCGGGAGGTGAGGTTATAAACGCCAGATACATAATTATCTGTACAGGAGCTTATATAAATAAACTTTTACCTGACCACATATCTGAAAATATATATGCCAGTAAGCAAATAGTAAGCTGGTTTAAAATTACTGAAAACCCTGTAAAGCATCGGTTTCCGAAAATATCTCCTTTTGTGTGGGAGCAGGCAAATAAAGATATTTTCTATGGATTTCCATCACTACCTGAGTTTGAAAACGGCCAAAACCCGGAAATGAAAATTGGCATCCATACTGAATCTAATCCGGTTAACCCAGAAAAGTGTGATCTTACACCTAGTGAAAAAAGCATTAGCAAAATTTGCAAAACCCCAACTCTAATCAAGGGTTTATATGAAAAACCCCGTAAAGTAACTACGTGTTTTTATACTATGACAAAAGACCATGAGTTTATCATTGACCAAATTCCAGATATGGATGATGTCTGGGTATGTTCGGCCTGCTCAGGACATGGTTTTAAAATGTCTTATGGGCTGGCTTTAATGTTTGGGGAGTTATTTACTCAAGGGTCTTCTGATTTACTTTTGCCAGAGTTTTCTCTGTCGCGCTTCAAATAACTGAACAGAAATAGAAGATATCCATTTGCTTTATGATGTTTTTTTCAGTAAAACATCAGCACAGTCGGAGTGTGGCGCAGCTTGGTAGCGCACTTGCATGGGGTGCAAGGGGTCGCTGGTTCGAATCCAGTCACTCCGACCATTTTTTATTCTCATACATTATCCTAAAATATATCATTCAGGACGGTATCTGCATTTGTACGATACTGTGAGGCTGAATTGAGGTTATTGTATACTGAGAAATTATTTAAGTATTGACTTAATTAAGTGATGTGCTCATAATGTATTGATGGATAGATTTTCAGCTCTTGCAGAACCTAAGCGCCGCCGCATGATCGAGATAATTGCGGAAAAAGGGGAGATAACTGCCACGGATATTAGCAAGCAATTTGAAATTAGTGCTCCGGCTGTATCACAGCATCTTAAAGTTCTGCGCAAAGCAAAATTAGTGAAAATGGAGAAACGTGCGCAACAGCGCGTATATTCTCTTAACCCTAAAGGCGTCGATGAAATGTGGGAGTGGCTGAGCCAAATGCGGCGATATTGGAATGAACGTTTTGACGCGATGGATGCATTACTATTGGATGAATACAACACAATGGAGAAAAAAATATGACGAATATAATACCTGTTGATACGAAACTTGACCTTGTACTTAAGCGAGAGTTGAATGTGCCTGTAAGCTTGGTCTGGCGTGGATTAACGGAGCCAGAGTTATTGAAGCAATGGTTTTGTCCTAAACCTTGGGGAGTTTCCGATTGCCGTCTTGATTTAAGACCTGGCGGGGAATTTTATACAGTCATGCGTGACCCAGACGGTAATGAGTTTCCTAGTACAGGATGTATTTTAGAAGTTATATCTGAAAAACGTCTGACTTGGACCAGCACTATGGTTACAGATTTTCGTCCGGCGAAGCCAGTTTCAGCAGATGATAAGGAATGTGCAAATATTTCTATGACCGCTATAATAAGCATTGAGGCTATCCCGGAAGGCACTGCATACACAGCACACGTAATGCATGCCACACCGGAACAAAGTAAATTGCATGAAGAGATGGGCTTTTCTGAAGGGTGGGGAACAACTGTAAAACAGCTTGAAGAATTACTAAATCAAGAAATTGCCTAAAAAGGAAGTTGAGATGCCAAAATTTATCACTATTGGTTATGGAGATCAGGCTGGGTATGAACGCACGCCTCAGGCAATTCGAGATGCAGCCCACAAGCAAGATGAAAAGTTGAGCTCTGAAGGTGCTGTAATGGGAGTTGCTGGTACTCCTGTGCAGGTTCGCAACCCAGAAGGGGCGAAGCTAGAGATAACAGAAGGATCATTCTTATCTGCAGATTTACCAATAGCAGGTTTTGCAGTTATCGAGGCAAACAATTTGCAAGAAGCTATCGAGAAGGTGTCTGAAGTTCCTTGTGCGGTAGCCCATGGTGTAGTAGAGATTTGGCCATTGAAATAAAAATTGAACATTTTTCTGCAATTATGGTTTTTAAAAATTCTGTTTTTTAACGACTGAAAATAGATGTTGAGGATTATTCTTCGTTTTTAAGGTAAAATATAACAGATAGTGAAAAGCTTATGGCCCATAACCTTTTTCATGAAAAGAAGGTGCTGCAAAGTGTTGTTTTCCTAGCATCTCTCGTACCTATTATAGCAGGCATTTCAGGCGTTTTGCAGGGTACAGGGATGGTAGAACCTGTAGCTGACATTTCCTTAAACAGTCATGTTAGGTATCTTTCAGGACTTTTACTAGCAATAGGGGCAGGTTTTGCTATATGCATTCCCCATATCGAGCGTAAGACGAACCTTTTCACTTTACTAACATGCATAGTGTTTGTTGGTGGCTTGGCCCGCCTGTTATCCGTCACGTTTGATGGCTTGCCAGACAAGCCTATGTTGTTCGGTCTTTTTATGGAGTTATTCCTAACGCCTGTTCTATGCTTTTGGCAAAGGCGTATTGCCGAAAAAATTCCATTTCATAAAAAATATAGTGGTGAGCAATAAAAATAGTTGGGGTATTATGATACCACATAATCAAATATATTGATTTAATTGAAAAAAATAATCTGTCTACCTCAAAAAAGATGTTGACGTTCAGGTTTAAATTATGACATATAAACGCTGTCTTTTAAAAATTTAGGACGTCTTAGAAAACGTGACAAAAAAAGGAATAAGTCATGAAAACATATTCAGCAAAACCAGCAGATATTGAGAAGAAATGGCTTCTCGTAGATGCTGAAGGTGTGACGCTGGGGCGTCTAGCCTCTCAAATTGCGCTTCGCCTTCGTGGTAAGCACAAGCCCATGTTCACCCCATCACAAGATTGTGGTGATAATGTTATCGTCATCAATGCCGAAAAGGTTCGCTTGACTGGTAAAAAACGTAATGATGATCAATTTTACTGGCACACAGGCTATCCAGGTGGAATAAAAAGCCGCAGTAAAGGCGAAATTCTTGATGGTGCGCATCCTGAGCGAGTTGTTCAAAAAGCCGTTGAGCGTATGTTGCCACGTGGCCCAATGGGACGCAAGGTAATGGGTAATCTGCGCGTATACGCAGGTACTGATCACCCTCACGAAGCACAAAATCCTGAAGTGCTGGATATGGCAGCACTCAACCCAAAAAATAAAAGGGGTTAATCCATGGTAAAATCAAAAGAAGAAAAATTGACTGATCTTAATGCTCTGGGCGAAGCAATTGCCGAACAAGCAAAGCCGACAGATCCAAAAGACAAAGTTACAACAGAAAAAGCTGAGCCTGTTTCTGAAACAACTGAAAAGAAAGAATCTGTTAAAGATGATCTGGGCCGTTCATATGCTACTGGCCGTCGTAAAGACGCAGTTGCCCGTGTTTGGATTAAGCCCGGTAAAGGTAAAGTTGTTGTAAATGGTAAAGAGCAAGAAAACTACTTTGGCCGTAAAACACACTTGCTTATTATTAATCAGCCTTTCCTGATCACAGGGCGTGTAGGCCAGTTTGATGTTATGTGTACTGTTAAAGGTGGAGGGTTATCTGGACAAGCCGGTGCACTTCGTCACGGTATTTCCCGCGCATTAGAAAATTACGAGCCTGATCTTCGTCCTTCACTGAAGGCAGCTGGTATGCTTACACGTGATGCACGTGTTGTTGAGCGTAAGAAGGTTGGTCTTCATAAAGCGCGTCGCTCCAAGCAGTGGGCCAAGCGTTAAACTTCTCGAAGTTTCTATATTCTATTACAAAAAACCGGCCTTATGGTCGGTTTTTTATTGCCTATATCGAGTTTAAATATTTAACTTGTAAATAATCTTAAGTCTTGCTACAGGTTTTCTTAACTAAGGGAGATCTTTATGCAAGATAATACAAAAAACCTGATAAATCAGGATGAAGTCGAATTGATTTTAAAGCTTTTTACGGACAATGTTCGTTCAGAGCTCATTCCATCAGATAACTTTATTTTTACGCAGAGATATTTTGAGACAGGACAGGCAGATGGCCTTCGGGCAACTAGCCTAAAGATGTTTTCCGACAAGATATCCCGTGAAGCTATTACGGCGCATAAAGCCCATTTAAATATCGTATGCGACTGCCTTGAATCTTCCTTATCAAAAAAACATGAGGATGATGGTACACAAAAATCTCAACAAGGTTTCAGTGGCTACATCTCTGGCTCAGGTATGGTGGAAAGCGGGTCTCATTTGTCGAGTGAGTTCTCACAAGTGGAGATGTCTTCAGCTTTAAGCGTTGCTACGTCTCAAATTAGACAGATAATGCCGATATTTCTCGAAAGGTTGAAAACAGCTATACAAAATAACTGTCTTGATAGTGCCGAAAATATTGACCCTCACGTTCTGTCCTTGAAGTCTGATATTTTTGAAGATGTGAGCGGCGTGATGCAAGGTGTGTTGACCAAGCTTCCCCTATTGCACGAAAACGATGTAAAGCAGAAAGCATACAAGCTTGCAGAGCAGAATTTCATAAATCAATGGATAGCTTCCGTAATGTACAGCGGACCACAAACAGAGCGAAGCTATTCCATGCCAGTGGATGGAGAGACAGCTCCAAACGTTATTCCGCTGTTTTAACCTTATTTTTCTTTGCCTGCCTATTTTGCACGTAACTTCCGGGAGCAGGCTCAATTATTTTGAGCGAACCATCTTCCGGGTTGCGAGCAGAAACTTTTTTACCTGTGTATGGTGATAACCATTCTTGCCAGTCGCTCCACCATGATCCGTTTTGATAGTCAGCTTTGTTGAGCCATTCTTCTGCTGTCAACTCGCCAAGTGTCTCTCCGTGCCAGAAACCATATTTATTCTTTAACGGTGGATTGATCACGCCTGCAACATGCCCTGATGCGGAAAGTGTGAATTTAATATCTGCATTTTCAAGGCATTTTTGGCCATTATATGTGCTGGCCCATGGTGCAATATGATCATCTTTGCAAGAAAGAAAATAACATGGTGTTTTAATTTTCGACAAATCAATGTTTTCATCGCCTATCTCTAAAGCATTTTTTTTGCACAACAGGTTGTCGCGGTACATGTTGCGCAGATAAAATTTATGCATAGCTGCCGGCATATTTGTGGAATCATCATTCCAGTAAAGCAGATCGAAAGGAAATGGATCCTTGCCAAGCATGTAATTATTGACAATAAAAGACCAGATCAGATCGCCTGACCTTAATATGTTGAATGTATTTTGTAAGGAGGCTGAATCCAGGTATCCCATATCGTCGATTTTGTTTTCCAGAATTTTTAGCTGTCCCTCATTGAGGAAAAGGCTTAGATCGCCGGCATTTTCAAAATCGATCAGTGTTGTAAAAAATGTAGCTGATTTTATAAAGCTTTCTTCGCCTTTTGCGGCGAGATAAGAAAGAGTGGTTGCCAGAAGTGTTCCTCCGATACAATAGCCAACAGCATTAACTTGTTTTGTGTCAGTTTGTGTCCGAATTTGTTTGCAGGCCTCAAGCACGCCGTCTTTCATGTAGTCCTCAAAATCTGTTCCGGCATAAGACTTATCCGGGTTGACCCACGAAATAATAAAAACCGTATGCCCTTGATCGACGGCCCATTTAATAAGGGAGTTTTCTGGCTTCATATCCAGAATATAATATTTATTTATCCATGGAGGGACGAATAATAAAGGCGTTTCGAAACTTTGCTTCGTGCTTGGGGAATACTGAATAAGTTGCATCATTCTGTTCTGATAGACAACTTTCCCCGGCGTTGTTGCAAGGTTTTCACCTACTTTAAAGGCGGAGTAATCAGTTTTGCTTATTCTGAAATTTTCGCCCTCATTACCTAAATCATTTATAAGGTTCTTCAGCCCATCTATCAAATTTTGACCGTTGGTTTCCAACGTAGCATTTAAAATTTCAGGATTAGTCATGAAGTAATTGGAGGGGGAAAGGGCGTCCGTATATTGTCTGGCTGCAAATTCCAGCCGGCGCTTTTCTTCTGCGGTTAATCCTTTTGTTTTTTCGACTAGATCCATAATCCAGTCACAACTAACCAAATAAGTCTGTTTGATTATATTAAAAGCAATATTTTCTTGCCAAGAGGGGTCTTTAAAACGCTTGTCTTTGGATCTGGTTTCTTTTTCCTCTGTTGCCGTTTCGTTACCCAAAAATATCTGATAGTTTTTTTGCCAGATGTTATTCATCCTATCCAGATAATCTATCTGTGCTTTTGCGAAGCGCTCCGGGTCATTAAAGAGGTTCAGCCAGAATTCTGAAAGAGCTTCGTTAAATTTAAAAGGGTCCGCGCTATTAAGGGTTACAAAGTCGTTTAAGGTCTTAGTCCAGGCATTTTGGAGTAATGGCATGCCCTGCTCGAGAACCTCCAGATAATTTTTGGAAAAAGCGACCGGGTCAAAGTTTAAAGCCTTTTCTTTCGAGGTCTTGTCTGATTTCATACCTTTTCCAGCGTTCTTTCTCATTGTGTCTTGTCACTCATGGTACTTATCTGCTAATAAACAACGTGTATAACAGTTTTAAAAACACCCGGGAATTATTTAATGTATTTTCGTTGTAAATCTATAGCACTGCTAACAGGCTTTTTAATGCTTGCGGGATGTCAGGCTAATAATACGGCCAAAGTTAATAGCGGTTCTCAAATAGAAACTTCTCAAAAGCCTGCATATGACACGGTCTCGATGGCTATGCAAAGCAATGATGACAGCGTACAGATTTTTGCTTTAGACGGCGAGGGTGTGCAATCCTATGATCCCATGGCTAATACTTCTTACTCCGAACAGCAGTCAATAGAAGTGGCAGACACTTATGCAGATGGCGGCGTTATGGTCTATTCCCTAGAGGAAAGTTTGCCTCCTCAAACCAGACAAACCACATCCTTACCGTCCGATATTCCTCAATCGGCCGCTACTGTTGCAAGAGTAGAAGCTGTTCCTGTTGATGAAATCAAGGCCATGCGCCCTATGCCGAGACAGAATTACCCATCTCCGTTTGTAACAATTCAAGATGACACTTTGACAGCCCCTGAGAGAAAGGTCATAACAATGACCGCGGTCACTGAAGTAGACGAGCCGACAGAGAGTGTACAGGGCTATGGTAAAACTTTTCCTGTTCTAAGCTCAAAAGGTGCGGCCAACCCCCTTGAGGGGCCCGTCATGACGGCACCATAATATGACACAGACGGCTTTTAAGACATCTGAGAATAAAGAAACCTTCACCATGGATCGTAACCTTGCCCTTGAGGTTGTTCGCGTGACAGAAGCCGCCGCGTTGTCCGCATCCCGCGAGGTCGGGCGCGGTGATGAGAAAGCAGCTGATAAGGCCGCCGTGGATTCCATGCGTTCAGCTCTAAACTCATTATCTATAAAGGGTCGCGTAGTCATCGGTGAAGGGGAGCGCGATGAGGCTCCTATGCTTTATATAGGTGAAGAGGTCGGAACAGGCGAAGGACCTCATGTGGATATCGCTCTTGATCCTCTTGAAGGTACTACAATTACCGCAAAAGGTGGTCAAAACGCAATGGCCGTTATTGCTATGGCAGATGAAAACGGTTTTTTAAATGCGCCTGATACATATATGGAGAAACTGGCTGTTGGGCCGGGTATATCGCTTGATGCGGAAGATTTGGATGCGCCTGTAGAAAATGTTCTGAAAAAAGTTGCGAGGCAAAAACAGATTTCTATGGAAGA
Source organism: Alphaproteobacteria bacterium (assembly GCA_002701555.1). GTDB lineage: Bacteria > Pseudomonadota > Alphaproteobacteria > Micavibrionales > Micavibrionaceae > UBA2137. The sequence goes on from NZVS01000045.1 coordinate 13,487, forward strand.
CCTGATGGTCTGTGTTCTTGACCGTCCTCGCCATGAAGAGGTTATACGAAAAGTTCGTGAAGCGGGTGCAAGAATAACCCTTATACAGGATGGGGATGTCGCGGCAGTAATTGCGGCAACGAAGGCAGATAAAGGCATCGACGTTTACATGGGTACGGGCGGGGCACCTGAAGGGGTGCTTGCCGCCGCCGCACTTAAATGTACAGGCGGACAAATTCTTGGCAGATTGGTTTTCAGAAATGAAGACGAAAAAAGCCGCGCTGACAAATGGGGGATAACGGATTATAAAAAAATATATACAATCAATGACTTGGCTCCATCTGATAATGTAATGTTTGCGGCAACTGGTGTGACGGATGGCACAATGTTGAGGGGTGTAAGGCGCTATTCTGGTGGTGCGACGACTCATTCGCTAGTGATGCGTTCCAAATCAGGTACTATGCGTGAAATTGTGGCGACACACAATTTTGACCGTAAAACAGGATTTTACGGTGCAGCGGATTAGGGGTCATCGATTCCCTCACAGCTTTTTATCCTCTTAGGGTACAAATTTCTGGTTTTTTCATAAAAATTTTTTCACTATGTTACCTCTCCGATTTGTGGTGCGCCAGCAAAGGGAGTACAATGAGAGGTACTCATTGGCAGAAACATTCTTTTCTGTTTCTTTAATACAATACAAATGAAAGTCTCCATGAAAGCCAACTCGGTTTTAAATGTTAGCAAATCTGCCATGAATACACGATGGGTGTATCAGGGTGTGGATGAGGCATGCGTTTCGAGGCTGATGCAAATGCATGGACTGCCCGAAATGATTGCACGTATACTCAGTGCCCGCGGTGTAGACGAAAAAACTGTAGAACATTTCCTTAACCCAAGTCTGGCAAAGCATTTCCCTGATCCATATTCTTTGACAGATATGCGTGAATTTAGCACCTGGATCGCAACACAGATAGCAAAGGGCCGGAAAATAGGCGTTTTCGGAGATTTTGACGTGGACGGCTCTACCAGTTCTGCGCTCTTCATAAATTTTTTCAAACATTTGGGGCTGGATACGCCCTTTCATATCCCCGATCGTCTGGTGGAAGGCTATGGACCTAACATAGGGGCTTTGCAAAAGTTAAAAGAGCAAGGTGCTGAAATAGTCCTTATAGCCGATTGTGGTACGACATCTTTCGAGGTGGTGGAGCAGGGCAGGGAGTTAGGACTTGATATAGTCATCTTTGACCATCATGAGGCAGAAGAAGAATTGCCACAGGCCAATTTTGTTATCAACCCAAAAAGACAGGATGATAAAAGCGGGCTTGATATGCTGTGCGCTGCAGGCGTGGTTTTTGTATCTCTTGTTGCTATGAACGCAGCTCTTCGTGAGCAAGGTTTTTACAAGAAGAAAAAGCTTACAGAAGCACCCCTTAAAGACTGGATGGATCTTGTTGCCCTGGCCACAATTTGTGACATGGTACCTCTAACAGGGGCTAACAGGCTCTTCGTTCAATATGGTTTTCAAAAGATGGCCGATCACGGAAATATCGGCTTGTCGGCACTATGTGAGGTTTCTGGAGTTAAAGGTGTTCCGTCCGTGATGCATGCTGGCTTTGCGCTCGGGCCTCGTATAAATGCAGGGTCCCGCGTTCATAAAGCTTGTTTGGGAACACGGCTTCTATCAGCAACTTGCGCAGAGGAAGCTAAAAACATTGCCTGGACTTTGAACGATTGTAACGACAAGCGTAAAGATATCCAATCTTCAATGATGAGTGAAGCAACGACACAAATAGCACTAAGTAAGGAAGCCGAGAAATCCCTGATATTTGTTAGTCACGAAGGGTGGCATGCCGGTCTGTCCGGGCTAGTTGCTGGTCAGATAAAGGAACGCTTTGGCAAACCTGCTGTTGTTGTAACGTTTGCCGAAAACGAAAAAGGTGAATCGGAAGGACGAGGCTCGGGTCGTTCTATACCGGGCGTTAATATGGCTGCTGCTTTTATTGATGCACGCAATGAAGGTATTGTGCTCAAAGGCGGTGGGCATGCTATGGCTGGAGGTTTTACCGTATTGCCGGATAAGATTGAGGAACTGAAGGTCTTTTTGAATAAACATGTCGAAGACCAGTTAAATGGCATGGAAATTATTCCTGAGCAACTTGTCGATACTCTTGCAAGTGTATCTGCTGTCAGAGCTGACTTCGTTAAATTGATTGAAAATAATGGCGGTCCATACGGACAAGGCAACCCTGAGCCTGTTTTTGCACTGCCTTCTGCAAGAGTTCAAATGGTTGATGTGGTTGGTAAAAACCATGTACGCTGTAGAATTTCGGACGTAGAGGGTGGTACATCCATCAAAGCAATATGTTTCCGCGCAGTAGGCACCCCTCTTGGAGATATGCTGTTGGATGCGTCAAAAAACCACACCATACATTTACTAGGCCGTTTTAAAATCAATGAATGGCAGGGGCGGGAAAGTGTAGAATTTATGATTACTGACGCGGCCCTTGCCAGTTCGGTCCAAAGTAATTTCGCAGACCAAGAAGACAGAATTTTCGCCTGATTATCCTTACTAGTTTGACTATATATGTCAAAAAAACATTGACATATCACATATTCCTCTTTACTAAAATATATATTACATAAAACAAACGGAGAGGGTTTATGTCAGCTGTTCAGGCCAAGAAATTAACATCACAAAAAAGCGCAGCACTTGCCATTTTAGAGGAAAATGATGATTATCTGGAAGGTGTCAGAAATTTGGGTCTCTATAATCTTATAAATGCAGTAGATCCCAAAAACCGTTTTGCTAGTAAAATTTGTTCTCAAATGGAAATTGATTTTGAGCATATCTTTAATGCTTTAGAAGTTAAGTTCCCTGTGAAAAGAAGGGAAGCAAAAAGCAAAGAAGATAAAGAAAAAAGTTATTATTTTTCTGATAGTGTTGAAGTTGATCCGAAGGACTGGGAAACTCTGAAGGAATATTTTAAAGTAAATAGCTCACTTGACGCTGAATTAGATAGCTTTACGAAGAATATCAAAAAGCTTGGAAACCGACTTAACTTATCCGAAGCTGAGATGCAGGCGCTTGTAATGGTACATGCATTTGAAGAGTCGGAAACATACCTTAATGTTTTTCAGGGGTTGGTAGAAGGCAATCAGGCAAAGGCACCTGCTATTTTGGCAGTTATGACGGGGTTTGAACACGATGTTGACGAATTAACAAAAAGTTTTGGCCCTGTCGGTAAATTTGCTGAATTCGGGTTGATTGAATATGAAGGTGAGTTTGAACAAAAACCTGTACCCGTAATAAGAAAATATTTAGCAGACGTTTTAGGTGATGGTACACTGGATGAAGACAATCTTGTTGAGGAACTGGTAGGGAAACCAGTGGACGCCTCTCTGGATATTTCTAATTTCTCTCATTTCAGTGAAGAAGTAAAAGATATCTCAGATCAGATAAAAGGTACAATAGAGCGGGAAGAACGTTGTAATATTCTTATTCACGGCCCTACAGGTAGTGGAAAAACAGAATTGGCACAAGCTATAGCACATTCCCTGGGTTTAAAAATGTATGCGGTTGGTGAAGATAATGAAACTAACACCGAAAGTCCCGATGATTACAAGACATCCCAGAAACGTTTGGGGGCTTTTAATCATGCACAAACAGTTTTAAAAGGCAGCAAAGATGTAGTCCTTAAGATGGATGAGTTTGAAGATCTTGTACCGAACGCATCAGACACTACAAAAAAAGCTGATCCTCAAAGTAAAATCCTTTTGAATAACTCCCTAACCACAGCAACTGTTCCTACAATCTGGATTTGTAATGATGTTGAAAAATTTCATCCCTCATTTCTGAACCGTTTTGACCATTCTCTGGCTGTTGGTTACCAGCCAATGCATGTTCGTTGTAATATCTGGGAGCATCATTTGAAAGAAAACGGAATTGAGCTTGGCGAAAACGAGATCACATTTCTTGCGCGCAGATACGACAAAGTTGCCCCACGAACAATAGGGCAAGCTTGTCATGGTGCAAGGGATATAGGTGGTGACCTTGATGCCATTCAGAGAAAGCTTCAAAATAATTCAAAGCTTATGTATGGCGACCGATATGCGACACAGGCCGAGTTTTACTTGCCACTTAATTATGACATTGAGCATGTAAGCAGTGATCAGGCTGATTTGCCCGGACTTGTGAAAGAGCTGGCAAAGGCAACGGCAGAAGGTCGATCATATTCGTTGTTTTTAAAAGGTAAAAATGGTGCAGGGAAAAC
>NZVS01000046.1 GCA_002701555.1 Alphaproteobacteria bacterium
GAAGCCCAATTCTTCCGGAATGAGAAATAGCAAAGCGCGTCCCTTTGTTCCCGCCCCACGGGCTGTACGTCCAACGCGGTGAATGTATTCTTTGGGCTCGTCAGGGGGATCGAATTGGATGATCCAATCCACCGCCGGGATGTCCAGACCGCGTGCAGCCACATCAGTTGCCACGAGTACACGGTATTTATTGTTGCGGAAATTTTTCAACACCCGATCTCGACGAGACTGCTTCAGATCACCATGTAAGGCATCTGCTGTGTAGCCATCATTAGCCAGTTTTTTAACCAGTTTCTCGGTAGAGTATTTGGTTTTCATGAAAATAATGACAGATCCTTGACGGCATTCCAGTTGAACGCGAAGCTCATCATATTTAGCTACATCGTCTATGCGCATGAAATCATGGGTCACATTTTCGGCCGTTTGGTTGGCTTCTCCCATTTCTATCCGCTCAGGATTTTTAAGGTATTTCTTTGAAAGGCGCTCAATTTCAGCTGGAACTGTGGCTGAAAACATCAATGTCTGACGTTCATGCGGCATGTATTCGATAATGGCATCTAATTGTACGCCAAAGCCCATATCCAGCATTCGGTCGGTTTCATCCAGCACCAGCATATCTGCCGTTTCAAGCTTAAGAGATTTGCGGCGCAAATGATCATTAACGCGCCCCGGTGTACCTACGATAATACGTGGTTTTTGGCGCAGTTTATCCAACTGCTTTCCAATAGATTCTCCCCCTATAATGAACGCAGTTTTTACAGGGCTTTTTTGGCCAAGCAATTGATGCACAGTGTCGATAACCTGTCTGGCAAGTTCACGTGTTGGCGTTAAGACCAAAGCCATGCTGTCATCACTGTTAAGTATTTTATTTACAAGGGGAATGGCAAAAGCCGCTGTTTTTCCCGTACCGGTTTGAGCCGAACCCAAAACATCCTTGCCTTCAAGGGCAAGCGGAATGGCATTTTTTTGAATTGGTGTAGGAGTATCGAAACCCATTGATGCCAATGATTGGTCAAGGGTTTTGTGTAGGCCGAAGCCTTCAAATGAAGTCATAGTGTATCCTTTAGTTATTTAGATAGTGATTGTTTACTAAAACAATTGGGAGATATTCTCAGCTATTAGGCACTCCCTAATATCTTGAACTATAGGATGGCCCCAAAACTGCCTGTAAATCCATGGCCGTTTTAAATTTAAGCGTACTATATACAGAAATTACATAATGTCAAACTTATAATGCTCTTAAGTTTAAATTTAAAAAAACAAATGCTGCGGTACAGCTTGAGTAGGCATTAAGAGTCGTGGCATAAATAAGCTATAAAATATACTTTAAGGAGAGTTTCATGGCTAAGAGTCGCAAAGTCATTATTACCTGCGCCCCCACCGGGGCCATACACACGCCTTCAATGTCAAAATATTTGCCCGTTACTGCTGAAGAGATATTAGAAGCGTCCTTGGCAGCGGCGGAAGCTGGTGCTGCTGTTTTACACCTGCACGCCCGTAACCCTGAAGACGGACGCCCCTCACAAGACCCGGCGTTATTTATGGATTTCCTTCCACAAATTCAAAAAGAAACAGATGCAGTAATTAATATTACGACCGGCGGCGCGCCCCAAATGACAGTGGAAGAGCGTATGCAGCCTGCCGCAACTTTTAAACCAGAGCTGGCCTCCCTGAATATGGGCACCATTAATTTTGGTCTTTTCCCAATGTTAAACCGTTATGAGGATGACTTGAAGCATGACTGGGAAAAGACGCATCTTTCAAGTAAGGAAATCATATTCAAGAATACATTTAGTGATATTGAGACCTTGATGAGAATGGGCGAGAAGAATGGGACAAAATTTGAATTTGAATGTTATGATATCGGGCATCTATACAACTTGAAGCATTTTGTTGATGCTGGGTTGGTTAAGCCGCCCTTCTTCATTCAATCCGTTTTTGGTATATTTGGTGGGATTGGCCCTCACCCTGAAGATCTTGCGCATATGAAGCGCACAGCTGACAGGCTTTTTGGTGATGATTACCATTGGTCAATTCTGGGCACAGGTGCTCATCAGATGAAACTTGCGGGCATAGGCGCTGCCATGGGTGCGAATGTCCGTGTCGGACTTGAAGACTCTTTATGGATCGGCCCTGGTGAGCTTGCTAAATCAAGTGCCGAACAAGTCAGAAAAGTTCGTGAGATACTTGAGGGTCTTTCGCTTGATATTGCAACACCTGCCGAAGCCCGGGAAATCCTGAACCTTAAAGGCGCGGATAAAATAGACCTAAACTATTCTGATAAGAAAGCGGCTTAAACTATTATGAACAATAACTTTTCTATTGATGGTGTGAGGGTTGTTGTTACGGCGGGCGCATCTGGTATCGGTTACGCTGTGGCGAGTGCGTTTGATAGGCAAGGCGCAAAAATCCACATATGCGATGTCTCTGATGAGGCACTGGATGAATGTCAGAGTAAACACCCGCATTGGGGGCAAACCAAATGTGATGTCTCTGACGAAACGCAGGTTCAAAAACTTTTTAATGAGGCAAATGCATTTCTTGGTGGTGTTGATGTGCTTGTCAATAATGCTGGAATTGCAGGGCCGACAGGTGGTGTCGATCAAATAGATACAGAGCATTGGCGTAAAACTATTGATATCAATCTGAACGGACAGTTTTATTGTGCAAAATATGCGACTCCCCTACTTCGTAAATCAGATAATGCCTCGATCATCTGCATATCTTCGATAGCCGGAAGGTTGGCCTATGCAAACCGCACACCTTATGCTGCCACAAAATGGGCCATAAGAGGTTTGGCAGAGAGTCTGGCGCAGGAATTAGGTGTTGATGGTATAAGGGTGAACAGTATCCTTCCAGGAATAGTTGAGGGGCCAAGAATTGAGGCCGTTATCCGCGCGCGTGCCGAAAATGAGAACGTGTCTTTTGAGGATATGAATCAAAAATATAAGGACATGGCTTCCCTGCGCCGGATGGTAACGGCCGAAGACGTTGCGAACCAGATACTTTTTCTCTGTTCTCCATTGGGTAAGAATATTTCCGGACAGTCTATAAGTATTGATGGTCATGTAAGAGCGCTGTGATAGAAAACCCTGTAGAGTTTTTACAAAATTTATTTCAAGTGGCTGTAGATACTGCAGACCCTTCAAAATGCCTGGCAAACTATTTGCCTGCACCCCCTAACGGGCGAGTTGTCGTCATTGGTGCCGGTAAGGCATCGGCCGCCATGGCGCAAGCTTTGGAAAAAGAATGGCCGGATGTTCAGATGGAGGGCATAGTTGTAACGCGGTATGGGTATCACCAGCTATGCACCAGGATTAGAATTATTGAAGCAGCCCACCCTGTCCCCGATGACGCTGGCGAAAAGGTAGCAAGAGAAATTCTGGATCTGGTAGAGGGCTTGGGTGAAGATGATACTGTAATAGCTTTGATATCAGGTGGAGGGTCATCGCTTTTGTCCCTGCCTGCATCCTGCCTTACCGCGGTGGAGAAGCGCGATGTTAACAAAGCGCTGCTTAAATCTGGGGCGCCTATCCAAAAAATGAATACGGTTCGTAAGCACCTTTCATCTATCAAGGGTGGCAGGCTGGCTGAGGCGGTAGCTCCCGCAAAACTTATTACATACCTGATTTCCGACATTCCCGGAGATGAGCCAAGCGCTATTGCCTCAGGCCCCACCCTGCCTGATCCAACATCTCTCAATCAGGCTATTGAAGTAATTAATGATTATAAAATTCCGGTATCTGATAAGGTTATGACTTATTTAAATGACGCTTCCAACGAAACCCCCAAAGGCGACGAGACATTTTTTGAGAAGAATGAAATCCATATAATTGCAAAGGCAGGAATATCATTATCGGCAGCCGCGGAAGTTGCGCAGACAGAAAATTTGAATATAACCATTTTAGGTGATGACATTGAGGGCGAGGCAAGAGTCGTTGCCAGAGATCATGCTAATCTGGCTTTGAAACAAGAGAATAACACCCAGTCGACCCTCTTGATTTCCGGTGGGGAAACGACAGTGACTGTTAGAGGTGATGGCCGAGGAGGACGAAATGCAGAATATCTCTTGTCAGCTCTGATAGCGTCTGGGGGTCACCCCCGTATGTATGGCATTGCCTGTGATACGGATGGAATTGATGGAAGCGAGGATAATGCCGGAGCATATTTTACGCCTCAATGCTGGGGAAAAGCCAGGGATATGGGTTTAGATTGCAAAGCGTATTTGGAAAATAATGACGCGTATAGTCTTTTTGAAAAGCTGGGAACATTAATAAAAACAGGCCCTACCCGGACCAATGTGAACGACTTTAGGGCGCTTTTGGTTCTGTAGCAGGTTTTGGCTCTTTTTTGCTCCAGGATGCAACTTCTTTGATCAGGTCGCGGCATTCAGATGGGTTTTTTAATTCAAAGTCTGCGTAAGGTTGCAATCGTTTATCATTTCCGACTGAAACAAAAATGCCACCATTGTCGCGGACCACTTTTGCCGCAGGTATATCGCCTGGGCTGTCACCAAAGTAAATAGGAACAAGACCGTTTTCTTTTGCACTTGTAAGTTCCAGAATGGCCTCATATGCGCTCTTTTTAGAAGAACCAAAGGGAGCGAGGTCAAATACGGATCCTCCGTCTATGTTCTCTAGTTTTTGACCCGTACTCGCTTCATGAAAATCCAGAAGTGTTTGTATTTTCTTTGCAACAGCATCTTTTGCTAACGGATCACTGGCAAGACTGGCAGCATGGGTATAATGCATTGAGCGCATGAAGGGTTTACTTCTGAAGGTTAACCCAGGGTGCTTTTTCGTCAGCTCCTCAAGATCTTTATCAATTAAGCTCCATTTGGGGCGCGGATTCGGCTCATGCACGGATCCTTTTGCATCAAAGCGTACCATATTGTGATATTCGCATGAGGATCGGAATGATGTGTTGGGGAAAAGTTTGTCAACATAAGCCATGTCACGCCCTGTGATAATATAAAAGCGATCATTAGTAAGCTCATTAATTTTTTGGAAATTTTCCTCTACACCGGCAGGCGCACTAACAGCAGTTGGATTTTTATGTGAATCTAAAACCGTTAGATCCAAATCGGTTGCCCAGATAATATTTTCCAGCCCTGTTTTTTTAATCCAATCAATTAAATCCCGCATGATAAACCTTATAGTTTATGCACAGGCTGGTAAGTGGGTGATTTAGGCATTTCAGACGCACAAGTTGTGGAAATGATTTCATTAGCCTTCATATTTGATGACATAGCTTTTCGAAGAAATTCGGACGCACACTTAATTGTGTGTTCTGATGTACCCTCATCATAATAACTACTGTTGGGCCTGTTCCAGCCATGACCATTATTGCCGTAGTAAAGTGTCACCATATTGTAGTCACCAGCAAAACCACTTCCTCCAGTTAATGGCTGCTCAAGCCCTGCTGTATAAATAAAGTGTTTACTGGATAATGCCATCAGGCCACTTTTATCACGTTGGGAAATATATGGGTCTTCGCCTCCAATAGTTATAAGTAAGGGTTTGGCCATAAAGCGTGTGGAGTCCAGATAGTCTTTTTTCTGAGGAAAAACTTCGCCAATCTTCGGGGTTGGATAAAGTGCAACACCAGCATCAATATCAGCTCCGCGATTAATAGCTAAACAAGTGTTTCTTGCCCCAAAGCATAGTCCTGAAGATGCAACAGTTCCATCACTTCTCTCGTGTGCTCTAAGGAATGCGGCAGCGAGATTGATGGACTCTAAAACGTCCTCAATACCATTTTCTATTTTTGTTTCATCACCTTCAACGAATTTGAACATAAGCTCGCGCGCTTCGTATCTTTTTCTTTCCAGTGTCTTGGAATTCGGTTGCCCGAGCTTCTGATATTCAAACCCGGCATCTTCATCATGCTTCCAATACATATTTGGGCATAGTGTTAAAAACCCCTCTTCCGCAAAACGGTCAGCAAGTTGTCTGATACCGCTGTTTACACCATATACTTCATGCATAAGTATAAGGGCAGGCACAGGCCCCTCTGATTTTGGAACGCTAAGATAGCCTTTAAACTTTTTGCCGTTTTGCTCGGCAATTAACGTATCAAGTGTCATAATGAAATGCTCCTATCTCGGGCCGTGTTTACGGTTTTTTGCTATATGATCAGGTGTTTTATAAACATCTTTCAGAAGTTGATCTGTATCCATATTCGGCGTTTGGCCAAGATCCATAATTTCCCTCATTGCATGGGTGCTATATCCTTGCAGAAATAAATCGCCTCCATCGCCACCCCCATTATCGAAGTTACGGATGAACAAATTATATATAAAGCCGTTATCATCTAGATTGCGAGGCATATAATCATATGTTTTGCCATCAGCCAGTTTACCTGATTTGTCGCGTAAGTTGTCATAGCCATACGCAATGACCTTACCGTTAAATTCGGATCTTACGCTTGGAGATAACAGTCTTAAAGGTATCTCAAGAATATCCTCACCATGAGGATGCGCGTGTAAAGGTTCGTTGGGTTTTAGGTCTCTCCTCAAAAAATTCTGTACCGGCGGCGGTACGTAGCCGGCAATCATCATGTCAGTTCCACGCAACTCAGCTGCGATATTATTTGCAAAGGAGTCCATCATACGCTTGGTAACGGAATATCCGGCAGTTTTAGGATCAGCACGTCCAACGATTGGTGAGCTTGTTACTAATAATCTGGCATGTTGTGCAAAATGATCTCTGAGCCGTTGGTATATAGTAATGTGAGAAAGGGCATTAATTTGCACCATTTTCTCAAATTCAGACATTGGTGTGTTTGCTACTGTATTATAAGTATTAATATCTGTTAATTTGACAACGCCAGCATTCATTACATACCCGTCAATTAAACCGTTGGGAGAAGCTTTTATAATTTTTTTTGCAAGTTCTTCGTAGGCTTTCGGTTTGCTTTGGCTGAGATCGAAAGGTAAGACCGTAATTCTTTCTCCTCCGAGTTCGGCTTCAAGAGCTTCTAGGGCTTTTTCTTGAATATCAAGCGTGATGACATTTGCGCCAAGTCTATGAAGGGCCCTCACCTTGTCGGCACCTATCCCCGCTGCTCCTCCGGTAACAACTATGTTTTGATCCGTAAAATCCAGATCCCAGGCGATATCTGTTAAACCCCTATATCTGCTTTTTTCTACAGCACTGTTCATAAACCTGCCTTCTTTTATATTATGTAATTAATAAAGTTATTAAAGGTCATGCAACTATATGTCAACAAAAAGCTTGGAGCGAACTCGCTGCATGTGCACATATTTTTTTCTGGAATAGGTGCTGTCGGCAAAGTATCGTGTCTATTCTAATGCTAATAACTTATTCCTGTTGAGAAACCCCAAATGAAAACCTCTATCTCTCCGCCCGTATTAAGCTCTACAATTCTTGATGCAATTGGTAATACACCCCTGTTAGCAATAGATGATGGAATATTTGCCAAGGCAGAATTTCTGAACCCATCAGGATCCATAAAAGCGCGTATGGCTAAATTCTTGATTGAGAAGGCCGAAGACGAAGGGTTGCTTGAGCCTGGTATGACCATTATTGAGTCAACAAGTGGTAACACGGGGAATGCACTTTCCATGGTAGCTGCGGCAAAGGGGTATAAGATGATAGTTTGCATTCCCGAAGGGTATACGAATGAGCGCACGCTTATATCCCGTGGCTTTGGTGCGAAGGTGAAATATATGGGCTATTTCCATGTTAATGAAGCCAAAGACTATGCGATCAAGCAAGGCCAAAAAGAGGGTTTTTATTGTCCTGCCCAATTTGATAGTGAATGGAATGTTGAGGAAAACCGTGAGTGGCTTGGGCGTGAAATTATTGAACAGCTCAATGATAGCGGTCTTAAAGTAGATGCCATCGTACAAGGCGTGGGCACTGGCGGTACACTGATCGGTGTCGCGCAAGCCTTGAAGGAATGGCACAATCCTAACTTAAAGGTTTTTGCGATGGAGCCATCCGAGTCCCCTACTCTGACGAGTGGAATTGTCGAGACGCATCGCATTGAGGGTATAAATGATGGTTTTGTGCCTTCTATTTATGAACGCCACCGTGATCTTGTCGATGACGTTATACAAGTTGATGGTGAAGATGCGATTGAAGCGTGTAAATCATTAGCTAGCAATAAAGGGCTTTTTGTTGGTCCCTCTTCCGGTGGTAACTATCTGGCAGCACAAAAGGTTAAACAAAAGTATCCTGAAATGGGGAATGTCCTAACCTTTTTATGCGACAAGGCCGAGAAATATTTGTCCATTTTGTACAGGTAACTATGAAATACGTTTTTGCATTTTTAATACTTGTTTTTGCAATACTTGGTATCTACGCCAGCATGGTAGAGCCCTTTCAGTTACGTGTAACTGAGTATTCTATAGAAACAGATAAATGGAAAGGACAGCCAGACCTGAGGGTTGCACTGGTCACTGATACGCATGCCATATGGCCATGGATGACGGTTTCCCATATTGATCGTATTGTAACCGAGGTTAATGCTCTTAAACCAGACCTAATATTACTGCTGGGTGATTATGTAGCAACCCACCCATTTGGAATACAGATACCGCCTGAAGAGGGTGTTAAGCCCTATGAATCATTAAATGCAAGATGTGGTGTCTTTTCTGTCTTAGGTAACCATGATTTGCATGGTAATGGCTCAGAAGGATGGCCGGACGCTATGAGGAGTTCCTCCATTCCTTTACTTGAAAATCAATCTGAGCATGTTGAGTGTGAAGGTTTTAGCTTCTATGTTTCTGGTTTGGAAGACCTGTGGTGGCAAAAGCCTGATATTGATAAGGCTTTAGATTCAATTCCTATTGGTGAGCCTGTTATTATGATGATGCACAATCCCGATTTGTTTGTGGAAATTCCTTCTATGGTAACTCTGAGCGTGGCGGGGCACACACATGCGGGGCAAATACGCTTTCCCTTTATCGGCGCAGTTGAGAGCGTTATCCCTTCTCGCTACGGCAAACGCTTTGTTTATGGCCATATCACAGAAAACAACAAAGACCTAATTGTCAGCGCAGGTGTAGGAAATACAGGTATTCCTTTAAGGTTTTTAAATAAGCCGGAAGTAGTTTTGATTACCCTTTCATCCGAATAACCTATTTTCGTTGACAAATGTGCATCTTTGCGGGTATAAGCGTCCATCAATAATAAATAAAAAGACAACCCTTAACCCTAAATAAGAGGTTCGTGATATGTACGCGATCGTAAGAACTGGCGGAAAACAGTATAAAGTCCAAAAAGGTGACGTCATCCGCGTCGAAAAAATGGATGGTAAGGAAGGCGACAAGGTTACTCTTGACGATGTCCTTCTGTTCTCCGATGGAAAAACATCCAAAATCGGTGAAAAAGCTTCAGCTAAAATCACTGCAGAAGTTATAGAGCAAGGCCGCGACAAAAAGGTTGTGATCTTTAAAAAGCGCCGTCGTCAAAATTCAAGACGTAAAGGCGGACATCGTCAACATAAAACAGTATTGCGCATCACTGATGTTAAAGCAGCTTAGTAGCTGGGTTGAATAAAATACTGTTATAAAAACATTAAAGGAGATTAGTTATGGCACATAAAAAAGCAGGTGGTAGTTCCAGAAACGGACGCGACTCAGAAGGTCGTAGACTTGGCGTGAAAAGATATGGCGGACAAATTGTTCTAGCCGGAAATATTCTTGTTCGCCAGCGCGGAACAAAATACATCCCGGGTAAAAACGTTGGTCTTGGTAAAGACCATACAATTTTCTCACTTGTTGATGGTGAAGTTCTTTTCACACGCACAAAAGGAAATCGTCCAGTAGTAAACGTTGTTCCTGCTAATGATGGTGATACTGCCAAAGCAGCTGAATAACATACGTTATAAAATTCATGAGTATAAGGGGGAAGTCTAGCTTTCCCCTTTTCTCTTTTTATCAGGTAATAAACAAATGAAATTTCTCGATCAGGCAAAAATATATTTATCCAGTGGCAATGGTGGCCCAGGCTGTACCAGTTTTCGACGCGAAAAATATATAGAATATGGTGGTCCCGATGGTGGAAATGGCGGTAAAGGTGGCGATGTCTACTTCGAGGCTATTGATACGCTGAATACACTGATTGATTTTCGCTACACGCAGCATTTTCGTGCTAAAAACGGGCTTCATGGTCAAGGTTCTCAGAAAACCGGCGCGAGCGCCCCTGACCTTGTCATCAAAGTTCCTGTCGGAACAGAAATTTTGGACGAGGATAAAGAGACTGTCCTTTTTGATATGACTGAAACTGGTGACAAAGTACTGTTCTTAAAAGGCGGTGATGGAGGTTTTGGCAATCTTCATTATAAAAGTTCTACAAATCAGGCTCCACGCAAATCAACACCTGGTTGGCCGGGGGATGAACGTGCTGTGTGGCTTAGGCTTAAACTTATTGCCGATGTGGGCTTGTTGGGTTTGCCCAATGCAGGAAAATCGACTTTCCTTTCAGTCGTTACAGCTGCGAAACCTAAAATAGCGGATTATCCTTTTACTACGCTCC
>NZVS01000047.1 GCA_002701555.1 Alphaproteobacteria bacterium
AATAGGCATGCCTCATATATCAACACGAGATTTCGATGCACCTCCGCCTGTTATGGTCGAGCTTGCCCCAATTTCAGATATTGCCCAGACCGATAAAGCACCTGTTAAGGCTCCGAAGCCTGAGCAGCCTCCAGAAGAGGAAAAAACACCTCCAAAGCAAGAGAACATCAAAAAAGAACCTCAAAAAGCACAACCAGAGCCAAAACCTGAACCCAAGCCTGAACCAAAAAAGGAAAAGGCACCAGAACCTCCTAAGGAAGATTTAGCGCCACCCGAAGAAGAGAAGACTCAGCCCAAGCCTGAGCCCGAGCCAAAAAAGGAAGAGCCAAAGCCTGAACCCAAAAAAGAGGAGCCTAAAGATGTCGATACGGATAGTGCTTTTGACTCCATATTAAAAGATCTGTCGCCGACTGAGGCTGAATTTGAAAACCCTGCTGAAAACGAAAATGCTGATCCTGATGCCTTACCGCAACCCACACCTGATGCGCCACTCGGTGCACAGTTGACTATGACTGAATTAGATGCCCTGAGATATCAACTTATGCAGTGTTGGAACGTGCCGGCTGGCGCCCAAGGTGCACAAGACCTTAACGTAGAAGTTCGCATTACTGTTAATCCGGACCGCACGCCCAGAAATGTGGAAATTATAAATACGTCTCGCTATAATAGTGATCCATTTTACAGGGCAGCAGCGGATTCAGCTCGACGCGCAGTTTTAAACCCAAGCTGCAGCCCGCTCAAATTACCGCCGGAAAAATACGATCAATGGAAAACAACCATTGTAAATTTCAATCCAAGCGATATGTTTTAATATAATAAAGGAAATGAAAAATCATGAAATTCTATAAAGTTCTTACGCTTTTTACAGCGATTATATTCTTATCATCCCCGGCTCGTGCAGAATTGCGGGTGGATGTAAATAGAGGGGTAGTTGAGCCAATACCTACAGCTATACCTGATTTTTATGCCGAGCCCGGTTCCAATGCACAGCTAGCAACACTCATACCTGAAATTGTTAAGGCTGACCTTGAAAGTTCCGGTTTATTTAGAATTTTACCAGAGAGTGCATATATACAGGATTCAGCATCACTCAGTACAGCTCCACGTTTTCCTGAGTGGCGTGCCATATCAGCACAAGCTCTCGTTGGAGGTAAAATAACAGCAGCAGGTAAGGTTGAATATCGTCTGTATGATGTTTTCTCTCAAACCCAACTTAACGGAATGGCTTATAATGTAACTACGGACAATGTACGTCGTATTGCACATATTATTGCCGATGACATTTATAAGCGCATCACTGGGGAAGAGGGGTATTTTGATACACGCATCGTTTACATTGCAGAGGCCGGATCAGGTGCAAACCGTGCCAAGAGACTGGCCATTATGGACCAGGACGGTGCCAACCACAAATATTTGACTGATGGCAATGACTTGGTATTAACACCGCGTTTTTCACCTAATGAACAAATGATTACATATCTTTCCTATAAAGGTGGGAAGCCACGTGTTTATGTTTATGATCTCAATACCGGTCGACAACAAATTCTGGGAGATTTTCCAGGTATGACCTTCGCACCGCGTTTTTCTCCAAACGGAAATAAAATTATCATGTCACTAGCGAAAAGCGGAAATACAGATATCTATGAAATGAATCTGGATACACGCCAATCCAAGCAGTTAACATCCAATCCGGCCATTGATACAGCGCCGAGCTATTCTCCGGATGGAAACCAAATAACATTTGAATCTGACCGCGGTGGATCCCAACAAATTTACGTGATGGATGCTAATGGCAACAACGCAAAGCGTATTTCTTTTGGTAAAGGTCGTTATGCTAGCCCCGTATGGTCACCCCGAGGAGACTTGATAGCCTTTACAAAAATGGAAGGTGGGAAATTCTTCATTGGTGTTATCAGACCTGACGGATCAGGCGAGAGACTTATTACAACTGCTTATCACGTTGAAGGGCCTACATGGGCACCTAATGGGCGATACCTAGCATATTTTAAAGAGTCTCCAACTGGAAACGGTAGATCGGCCAAAGTCTATGCTATTGACCTTACAGGGCGAAATGAATGGCGAATGAAAACAGCAGGTGATGGTTCAGACCCTGCATGGTCTCCGTTACATGAAAACTAAGTTAACTAATATGGCCCTTAAATAGGGCCATAACTTTAATATACGTGTCTTTTTTAAAAGGAACGATATAATCAAGCAGGTCCGGAAAAGGCAGCCATTTCCACCTAGAGAACTCTGGTGGATTATGCGCCATAATATTTATTGAGGAATCCAACCCCGTGAATTTAAAGGCAAGCCATATCTGTTCCTGTCCCCGGTATTTACCCTCCCAAAGCTTTTTTTGTAATTGTGGTGGTAGGTCATAACTGGTTTTCTGCGAAGAAATTTCCAGCAATTCAAGATCCTCTTTTTTTATACCCGTTTCCTCGAAAAGCTCCCTATATGCGGCAGTTTCGATATTTTCACCCTCATCTATACCACCTTGAGGCATTTGCCAAGCTCCTGGTGTATCAATTCTTTCGCCCGCAAAAACCTTGCCCTCTCTATTAAAAATAACAAGGCCTATATTTTGACGATACGGTAAATTTTCCAATGCCATAAATTAAATGTCAGATCTGACTAAGCGTGTAAGAGGTACAAGCTGTAATCCCTGCCCAGACATCTTCTGTGTTATTTGCTTTATAACTTCAAATGCTTTCGGATTAGCTTCAATTATAAAAACCCCTTTGCTTTGCTGCAAAGTTTGCTCAATAAAAGTGTTTAAATCATCCTGACGGCTTGGCAGGCTTTGATTTCTAGATAAATAAAACTCTGGCGCTCCGCTCTTACCTTGCAAAAACAAACCATAACCACGCTCTTTTCCCTCAGTTAAAAGAAACCTTAAATCTGATGAGTTGTTAGTTTTGTTCTGGGCGTTTGTGTACAGACCGGGAATAACTGGCGAAGATGCCATTATATTGTAAAGGCGCTCTTTGTTTTCCTCTAAGGCTGCTTTTGATCGTAATGTATACGGACCATTATCACTTTTTGTGTTTGTTGTATTTTCCAAAGGCACATTAAGCCAGACCTCATAATTATTGTCCCTAGCCTCTGTAATCTTTTCGGGAAGATTACTCGAATATGGACTTGCAATAAGTGTAGTAAAAGGAGGTAAGTTTTCGTAAACCGCCGTATTTATTTTTTCCGAAAGTCCGTAATCGAGCACGAGAAGGCTATATAATGCCTGAGTATTACGTGCAATTTTCGGCGATGTTAATGAATAAGCATCCAAAACTTTGGTATCGGTAGGATTATCCACTATAGCTGGTATGGAGCCAAATTCTAGTTGTTCGAATTCTGGGTCCCCAAAAACAGCGCGTTCTTCCAGTTGAATTTCCTCATTATCAGATGCCTCTGAGGATACAGTTTCCTGAGCTGGTGCAGGTTCTTGACCTTCAGTTTGGTCTGCAGGCTCTGATTGAGTTACTTCCTCAGTTTGCAAATCATCCTCTACCAAAGATGCCAGATCATCCGGTGAGGCCATATCTTCTCTAACGTCTATTTCGACGCTATGCAAACGCTCCGAACTTACCGTTGTATCACCGCTAAAAATCAGGAGGACACCAAAAGTTACAGCCATTAAGGCAATGAATGTGCCAAAGACAACAGGTACGGAGAGCTTCTTACGCATACATACCTTTCTTTAAGAAAACCAGGCTATAAAAAGTCTTAATTTTCATCTTCTGCAGGCTTCAGTCTTTGCATTTCTTTCTCAGCAGCTTCTTTTTCTTCTGGGGTAGGTTCCCTTAGAGAGTTATCATTAGATGCTTTTGTGTTGGTTTGGAACAGATCAAGCCCACGTATGAGATCAATAGCTCTCGCAAGCTGGTAATCTATCTCATCTTTTTCTTCAATCGCCGCCTCAACTTCCTCATCTACAGGCTTGTTTTCATTTTCACTTAAGACATTAGGGTTAGCCAATGAACCTTTAAGATCCTTTTCACGCAAACGTATTTCCGCAAGCTCTTCAATACGGGCTTGTTCCACGATAATGTCTGGGGTGATACCACTTGCCTGAATAGATCGTCCTGAAGGCGTATAATAGCGTGCAGTTGTCATTCGCATCGCGCCATTACCCGGCAGAGGTATAACGGTTTGTACAGAACCCTTACCAAAAGACTGTGTCCCAAGCACAATGGCTCTATGCTGATCTTGTAAAGCTCCTGCAACAATTTCTGATGCCGAGGCCGATCCTGCATTAATGAGAACTACTATTGGTTGGCCGTCTGCTAGATCCCCTGCAGACGCATTATCCCTTTTGGAATCGTTTTTATTACGACCTCTTGTAGATACAATCTCGCCTTTATCAAGGAATACGTCCGCCACACCAATTGCCTGATCCAGAAGTCCGCCTGGGTTGTTTCTTAGATCAAGAATATAACCGGAAACATCACCGTCGACATCTTCTTTAATTTGTTTAATGGCGTCAATAACGCCGTCAGTAGTGTTTTGGTTAAATGTTGTAACACGTATATATCCTACATCTTCCTGTTCAATGCGGTGACGTACAGATTGAATACGTATAACGTCACGTTCAATTGATATTTCCAAAGGATCGGGAACACCCTCCCTTACAACAGTTAATTTAATATCTGTGCCAACTTTACCGCGCATAAGATCAACGGCTTCACCCAAGGTCAGCCCCATAACCGGTTGATCGTCTAACATAGTGATCATATCACCAGCCTGAATACCTGCCTTATAAGCAGGTGTATCATCGATAGGGGATACGACTTTGACAAGGCCATTTTCCATTGTAACCTCTATGCCAAGCCCACCAAACTCACCGGATGTCTGAACCCGCATGTCAGTGAAATCATCTTCGTCAAGATAGGAAGAGTGTGGGTCAAGACTAGAAAGCATACCATTTAGAGCATGCTTTATCAGTGTTTTGTCCTCAACCTCGTCAACATATTGCGCTCTTGTACGTTCGAATACCTCTCCAAATAAATCAAGCTGTCTATAAGTTTCTGCGCTATCCCGACCCAATGTATCTGGGTTAGTCCCGTTAATCCTTTCCTCTTGAGCATGCACGGTATGACCAGATGAACCAAGTATAATGGCCGCGCCTGTTAAGAGTGTTAGGAAAGTTTTTTTAGGAAAAGGGGACATTATGCTTAAGCTCCATTGCTTTGGTCTATTAAAGATTTTTCAAATTTTTTAATGGGTCGACCGGACGACCATTCTTTCTAAGTTCGTAATATACGAAAGATTCGTTATTATCGCCACCTTGACCTGATTGACCAAGCGGCTCGCCCACAGATAAATTTTGTCCTACAACTGTATCAATTTTTGTCAGACCTGCAATAAGGCTGTAATAATTTTTTTCATGCTCTACAATCACCATTTGTCCATAATTTTTAAATTCTCCGGCATATTTTACTGTGCCTTCTGATGGTGTAACAACAATAGCGTTTTCGCGTGCAGCTATGTAAACACCTTGGCTTTTAGCACCAATGTGATCTGTTTCACCATAACCGACTGTAATCAGCCCTTGCGCAGGAAGAAGAAGACCGGCAGGAGCTTCCTTTGCTTTTGATCTATCATAATCCTTTTTAGCTGCCAGATTTTGAAGTGCTTTGTTTTCGGGCTCTGGCTTTTCATCTCTTTCAAAATCGTTATCAGCTTCTAACTCTTGATTTTTTGCCGCTAGGTTTTGGACAAGTTCTTTAAGGTTATTGGCAGCTGCTGCGGCCTTTTCGGAGTCGGCTTTAGCCTGCTGGTAGTTTTGAGATGTTTTCTGATACTCACTGTTACGGCGAGCCAGTGTGTTTTCAAGCACACGGCGTGCCTTTGACAATTCTTCAAGACGGCTGCTACGCTCTGTTTTTAATTTACTTTTTTGTGTTTTTAAAAGTTTAAGGTCATTCATCTGGCTTTGCAGTTTTTCAAGCCTTAGTGACAGTTTTGGTGCCATCGCTTTTAATGCTGTAATCGAGATTGCCGTGTTTTCAGCTGATTCCGGGTTTAAAAACATCGACTCGCTTGGTAGTGACTTCATCTTGTAAAGGCTGACAATTATAGAAGATAATTCCTCACGATTGTCTTCCATTATTTTTATGATTTCTTCCTGTTGCTCCTCAATATTAATTATATCCTGATTAAGGTTTTGTATTTCAGCCTCCAGAAGCTGAACCTCTCTAGCCTTTACTCCGGATTCCGATTGAATACTTCCCATATCACGTTCGATAATTTTCAGCTTTTGTGACAATTCTTTTAAATTTGCTGATTCAGCCGGTGCAGAAGTTCCCTGCAGAATATCCTTTTTTGAAAGCGGTACTGGCGCACTTCTTTCCTGCCCATAGGCAATACATCCGTAACTTAAAAAACAAAAAAAGAAGAAAGCACTTATGCCATTTCGAAGCATTTGGGATTAATCCTTATGATAGGGATGATTAACGTTGATAGAATAAATCCTGTATAATTGCTCTGCAAGCATTACCCTGACAAGTTTATGAGGCCAGGTCATTTTTCCAAAACTGATAAGAAGATCGCATTGCTGTTTTACCTCCTCAGATAATCCGCTTGAGCCCCCGATAAGAAAAATAATATGGTCATGCCCTAACAAGGTTATATTATTGAATTTTTCAGCAATTTGACGGCTAGTTAATGATTTTCCCTTCTCATCAAGTGCGATTACATAGCCATTTATTCGTGACAGTTCCTCCATAAAACGTTTATTTTCAGATAAATTTTTCTGAGTTTCATCAGAGCCCTTAACATCAATTTCGATTAGTGAAACAGAGTAGGGCAAACGCTCTATGTAGTTAATATACAAATCCAGTTCGGGGCCGGATTTCATTTTACCTGAAACAATTAGGGTGACTTTCATTTGCACACAGTACTATGTGCACACGTATGATGCCAAGTTTCTTATTAAGAATTTTTATAAAACTGTTAGATTAGATTAAGGGGTTACAGTTTGTTGTGAGGAAGCAGACATCTGGGCAAAATCACCCCACATTTTTTCAATGTTGTAAAATTCCCTAACTTCGGGCTTGAAAATGTGAACAATCACATCACCTGCATCCAACACAACCCAATCTCCGGTTTGAAAACCTTCTTTACGAACGCTTTTTATACCTTCCTGATTGATCTTTTCTATAAGTTTGTCTGCAAGAGCGACGACCTGACGACTAGAGCGACCAGAGGCAATAACCATAAAATCAGCTATGTAATCATTTTCTTTCAAATCCAGAACTTCAATGTTTTCGGCTTTGTTATCATCTAATGTAGTTACTATCAGATCTTTCAAAGACGTGGCAGCTTTTAGCAAGTCGGCTTTACTCATAAGGTTTTACTTATCTCCTGTATATATTGAAAACAAAAAACCCGCCGCATACGGCAGGTAATTTTCCTTTTTAAGGTGGAAAATATAGATATTATTAGGGCAGTAGAACAAGGGAATCTCATGCAGTTAAAAAAAGCTGGTTTCTTTTCCCTGTTCGGCCATCAAATTAATAAGCGTAGTGCTTGTCATAGGCTTATTTTATACCGTTGTTTGAATGGAAATCAAGCTTTCTTATCTCGGTTGAAGATAACAGGTTCACCTGCACCTGCTTTATCCAATAAATATGCCCCGGTGATAAATCAACTTTTCTGGGACTTTCTAGATGCTCCTGATATATCTCAGCACGTGAAAAATTACTAAAGGCCGTCCTTTGAGAAATAGAAGTCCAAGGCTGGCGAGCGACAAAACAGATAGATGTTTTCTTTATAATTTCCCTCCACCTAAGCCAGCTTGACATCTGATGAGCGATATCCATTCCGGCTAACCAAACAAACTGCGCTTTGGGCAGGTTATCTTTCAAGAAACCAAGCGTGTCTATAGTCCTTGAGAATTCTTTTTTACCTTCAATGTCCAAAACCGTAATTTTTTTTCTGCCTGATACGAAGTTTTGGCAGTGTGTGACCCTGCCTTTATAATTATTGTAATCGGGTCTGTTTTTAAAGGGATTGCCGGGTGTCACAAGCCACCAGATTTCATCAAGCCCAAGCTTTAGACATGCCGTTTCTGATAAATGAATATGGCCTTCATGAGGAGGGTTGAAAGACCCTCCGAGCAAACCTATGCGTTTTTTTAAGTGAAGTCTTTTTTTAAGGTCTTCAAGGGTAGGGGGGCTGTCTTTTTGTTCCAAAAGGAACTACTCCTGAATTATGAAGAAACTAGTTAACCTTACTCTCATCCAGCTTTTCTGGAATTGAAGACACTGTTTCAGAAACCAGAGCCGCATGAGTTTTTTCGTCAATTCGAGATGCAAGAATATCTTGTGTGGCCTTTATAGCCATATCTACGGCTTGTGCTTTAACCTCACGGACAGCATCCTCTTCCATACGCTTCAATCTCTGTTTGAGCCAAGTTTCGCGGCGATTAAGTGTCTCTTCCAGATCTTTTTCAGCATGTTTGGCAATTTGGGATGCATGAGTTTCTGCAGTTTTCAAAATCCGCTTTGCTTCAGTCTCAGCTTCACGTTGTTTCCGCTGATATTGAGCAAGTAACTCTTGCGCTTCGACACGAAGACTTTCGGCTGTCTCAATATCGTTTTTAATCTTGTCGATTTTGCTGTCAAGCGTATCTAATACGCTTTTCTTACCAAGACGATAAGAAACCACTGCAAATATAATAAAAGATAATAAAACCCAAACAGAAGTACTTTGAAACAGTTCAATCATGAGTTAAGCCGCCTTCTTATCTGTGATCTCGCCGCTGACACTATTTACGACTTTTTTAATTTCAGATTCTTTTACATCGAGATTAGAAAGTTTCTTCACAACATCGCCGGTAATCTGCGTAACAATTGATTCTATATCTTTCATTGCCTCAGACTTTGCTTTGCTTAGACTTTTCTCAAGCTTTTCCATTTCTTTCTCTGAGCGCTCCCTAAAAGTAGCGGCCTGAGCAAGTGCTTTTTCCTTAATCTCGTTTTCAACACTTAAAGCCTGGTCTGTAGCCTGTTGCCGTGTAGAAGCAAGGTGTGCTTCGTAATCAGCTTGCACTTTTTGTGCCTCTGATGACATACGTTCCGCTTCTTCCATATCACTTTCAACTTGATTACGACGATTCTCAATCGTTGAAGATAGTGCTGGTAGTGTTTTTCGTGAGAAAAACACGTAAAGAATTGCATACATGATAGCCAACCAGAAAATCTGGCTGGGAAACCAAGTTACATCAAATTGAGGAAGCCCCCCTGATCCATGCTCGGCTACATGTTCTGCTGCCTCAGGTGCGGCAAGCGCAAATGATACTGGCAACAGTGAGACAAGTCCGGCTGTTAGGATAAGGTGAGGGGCTTTCAACATTGCTTAAAGTCCTTATAGCTTACTTTTGGATTAACCAAAAACAAGAACAAGTGAAATAACAAGTGCGAAAATCGCAAGAGCTTCTGTAAGCGCAAAAGTCAGGAAGAATTTCTTGTCAAGAAGCTCAGCAGCACCAGGA
This sequence comes from Alphaproteobacteria bacterium, assembly GCA_002701555.1. Taxonomy (GTDB): domain Bacteria; phylum Pseudomonadota; class Alphaproteobacteria; order Micavibrionales; family Micavibrionaceae; genus UBA2137. Next base: position 9,497 of record NZVS01000047.1, read on the forward strand.
TTACGGCCAACAGCTTCGTTATATGAGGCAAAAATCATACCTAGACCAAGACCAACACCTAGCAGAGGCAAAAGGGCGATTGCACCGGCCAAAAGTTTTACAGCTTCTAATTCCATTTTTTATCCTTCCTTAGATCAGCTTTAGTTTAAAGTTTTAGTTCAGTTTAAAAGTTAAAATCGGTTTATACGTCTGGGGCGGAGTGTACACATTTTGCTTATGATTGCAACACTTCTCATACCAGATTTTTCTAATGTTCAAGTTCCA
>NZVS01000048.1 GCA_002701555.1 Alphaproteobacteria bacterium
AATGTTAATGGGCGTGAGTGATGTGTTCCGAACGGAATCATATTACCAAGTGTCATAAGTTTTCTCCTTTTCCAACTGTTAATGAGCTTGGAAGCGACGCAAATCCCCGAATGGGCAATTTTTATCGCATTGACCTTAAAAGACATGCTATACACTGTCTTAACAGATCTATATTTATATATACGCCAAAAAGGATGATATGGATGAATGAACAAAGCAAAAATTACGGATTTGTTTATAAAGTGGTGCAGTATGCTGCCTGGCCTGTGCTTCTGACTTTCTCTATCAGTTTGACCGCGCTTGGTTTTGTATATGACCATCCAATGATAGCCTTTAATTTGTCATACGTTATTCTTGCCATTTCCCTTTTGTTATTGGAACGCGCTATGCCTTTTGAACCCAAATGGCAGCAAAAAGACGGACAGTTACTCGCTGATATAGGCCATACACTTGTCAGTAAGGGAACTGTGCAGGCTATTTTGGTATTTGGCGGTGTAATCGGACTTTCGGAGATTGTAAAACCAGCCGTTGATACACAAGGCGGATTTTGGCCAGCAGACTGGATTATGCCTTTGCAAGTTTTGCTTGGGTTAATTATTGCTGAATTCGGGCTGTATTGGGCACATAGGATGGCTCATGAATGGAAACCGTTATGGCCTTACCATTCTATACATCATTCCGTAACAAGACTTTGGGTCGTCAATACAGGCCGTTTTCACTTTATAGATTCTCTCATTTCGATAGTTTTAGGAAGTGGGTTGCTTTTGATTGCAGGTTCTCCACTTGAAGTTATTCAATGGGTTTCTGCAGTCACAGCCTTTATCGGTATATTGACACATTGCAATGTTGATATGAAATTTGGCCCACTATCTTATTTGTTTAACACGCCTGAACTCCACCGCTGGCATCATAGTAAAGATTTACGGGAAGGGGATAAAAATTACTGCGAGAATATAATGATCTGGGATCATGTATTTCGTAGTTATTATAATGCTGATTACCGCCCCCCGTCGGATATCGGGATTAAGGAATATATGCCAGAACGCTTTCGTGAACAGCTTGTTTTACCCTTCCGTTGGAAGAAGGTGCAAGCTGGATACAACTCCAAAAAACTTTAATAAAATTTTAAATAAATTGACATAATATATTTAAAGAACCTTTTGACTATGGGGAATATTATGTTTGAGCGTTGTAGTTTTATAATGGGAGATGATGAAAGTATATTGATCATAGTTCCTGTAAATATTCCGAAAGATCAACCATTAACAATTGAGGTTAGTCCAACTCATTTAATGTTCAGGTTGGGCGAAGAGCTTTTTGCAGATATTGAATGCTTCAAACAAGATGTGTATGAACGGCTTTCAAAGAAGCAAAAAGTAGGGCTTGTTGAAATTACTGAAGAAAATCCCGATTTCCCTCCCTATATTTCTCTAGTAGCAGCTATAAGGGAAGGGATAAGAGCATGAGTATGACTAGACCGTCTTACCTTCCTTCAAATGGATATGTTACAGGCTCAGATTTCAGGACGTCCCAGATGGATGCAAAGATATCAGAGGCAACAGGATTACCCGGCTCAGTCAGTAAAATAAGTGCAGATTTTTCTTCCAATGCTTCGCCTTGGGGGTTCTCTGCACCAACTGTGGAAATGGACGCCGCTCTCTAAAACTTTTTAAGTCTCGGTTTTTGTGCTATTTACTTTTTCTACCAACGGAAAGGTTTCAAAATGGCATCGAAACGTGCCCTGATAATCGGTATTACCGGGCAAGATGGTTTTTTTCTGACACAGTTGTTACTGGATAAAGGGTATTGCGTAGACGGTCTGATCCAGCCACATGCCCATGATGATACGCAAAATATCAAAATCTTCCTGAAAGATTACGAGAAAGTACGTTTTCAACTTCATTATGGTGATTTGCTAGATGGAGGATCTTTAACACGCCTGATAAATAAATTGAAACCGGATGAAATATATAATCTCGGTGCCCAAAGTCATGTGGCCAAAGGTTTTGATGTTCCGGAATATACTATTAATGCAAACGGGCTGGGTGCACTACGCTGTTTAGAAGCCATACGTGCCCTTGGACTGGAAGGTAAAACAAAGTTTTATCAAGCATCTACATCTGAGATGTTTGGAAACGTTCCGTCCCCACAAAGTGAAAACAGTCCTTTTTCGCCGCAAAGTCCTTATGCAGCATCTAAACTGATGGCACATAATCTTGTGCAGATCTATCGTGACGCGTACGGTATTTTTGCTGTATCAGGTATACTTTTCAACCATGAAAGTTGTTTTCGCGGAGATGATTTCGTAACGCAAAAGATTGTAAGAGGTATAGCATCAATAAAGCGTGGGGATATTAAGCATATTGAATTGGGAAATCTGGACGCAATTCGGGATTGGGGCCACGCAAAAGATTATGTACGTGGAATGTGGCAAATGCTTCAGCGGGACCAACCTCAAGATTACATTCTGGCCACTGGCAAGGGCCATACTGTGAGGTCTTTTTGTGAAAAATCTTTTGGTTTTGCTGGTATAGATATCGTGTGGCGAGGAAGTGGTTTTGATGAGGTTGGTGAAAATAAAAAAACCGGTGAAGCCATGGTCATGATAAATCCGGATTTTTTCCGTCCGTTAGATGTCAATAATCTAATAGGTGATGCATCAAAGGCCAGGGAAGAACTTGGCTGGGTATGTGAGTTTTCTTTTGAGGATATAATCAGCGAGATGGTAGAGGCCGCCCTTCTGCCGCAAAAAGATTATAATAAATAGATGAGTGAAAAGATTGACAGCTTATGGATTGCCGGTGCTTCCGGTCTTGTAGGCTCTGCCCTTGCGAGATTTTACCGAAAAAAGAAAATCAGGCTTTTGACCCCATCACGTTCAGAACTTGATTTAACCAGCCAGGTAGATGTCGAGAAATGGATGGAGGTAAATAACCCAAGTCATATAATAATGGCAGCCGGTACTGTCGGGGGCATAGGTGCAAATCATAATCGCCCGGCGGAGTTTATTTCCGATAATATTATTATGGCTAGAAATGTTATTCATAGTGCATTTAAACAAAGAATTGAAAAACTTGTTTATCTTGGCTCTTCATGCATTTATCCAAAGGAAGCCGAACAGCCTATAAAAGAAACCAGTCTTCTGACAGGCACCCTTGAGCCTACTAATGAGCCTTATGCCATTGCCAAGATTGCAGGACTAAAAATGTGTGAATCTTACAGAAGCCAATACAAATCTAATTTCGTTGCAGCAATGCCTTGTAATATATATGGAGTAGGGGACACATACCATGCACAGAATTCGCATGTTATCCCTGCTATGATACTAAAACTACATGATGCAAAAATTAAAAATCTCGCGGAAATTGAGGTGTGGGGCACGGGCGATGTTCTCCGGGAGTTTATGTGGAGCGGGGATTTGGCTCGTGCTTTAGATGTTATAATGCGAGATTATAATGATCTGGAGCATATTAATATTGGAAGCGGGGAAGAAATCTCTATAAAAAAACTGGTAAAATTAATCGCAAAAGTTGTTGGCTATCAAGGTGATATAGTGTTTAATCCTGACCATCCTGATGGTGTAAAAAGAAAAATCGTAGATAATACAAAAATTACAGCCTTGGGTTGGAGGCCTCAAATGCATTTAAAGGAGGGCCTGGAAAAATCTTATAACGATTTTTTAGAGCGGAGAATTTATGAGACAGCATTTGAACAAAATAAAACCGGTGATACTGTGTGGAGGTAAAGGCTTACGTCTTTGGCCTTATTCAAGAAATACCCGACCCAAACCGTTTCTCAAGCCTTTAGGTAGGCCGAGCCTTTTCCAACAAACCCTAACAAGGGTAAAAGCATTGGATACACCGATACTGGTCAGCCCTGAATATCTGGATAAAGTACTTGATGACCAGATACCCCAGAAAACAACTGTTGAGAGGATAAGGGAACCGGAAGGGCGCAACACTTGCGCGGCCATTTTGTTAACATGCTTAAAAACGAATGATAGAAAAGCACTCCATCTATTTTTACCTTGTGACCATGCTTTTGATAGTTTTGAACCTTTTTTGGAAAAACTGGATGAATTAGCTTCTAAAGATGAAACTTTGGAAAAAATATATCTTTTCGGGATAAAGGCTCTTATGCCGGAAACCCGTTACGGGTATATAAAGCATGATCCTGAAAGTTACAGGGTTGATAGTTTTATTGAAAAACCGGAAAAGAAAAAGGCAAAAGAGTTATTTGAAAATGAATGTTGGTGGAATTCAGGAATTATTTTAGCCACGCCCGAGCGCATACTTGCCGCGGCTGAAAAGAACATTCCTGAAATATTGCATAAAGTCCAACATGATTTTGAGAATACTCCCTCCCTTTCAATTGATAAGGCACTTTTGGAAAAAGCGGATGATATTTACGTCGTTCCTCTTGACGTGCAGTGGATGGATATCGGAACATGGTGGTCATTTATGATTTATATATTTAAACACAAGCCGCTAACAGGAAGCTGATGACACAACAATCAACGCGCCACATTCTTTTAATTGAACCAGCTGAATTCTATAGAAACCCTCAAACGGCAGACACTAATGTTTATCAACATGACGAAGATGAAGGTCATTTAGAAACTTTCCAGAAAGCCCTGCAAGAATTTCGCAATTTCAGAAATGTGTTGGTTGAACACGGTATCCATATAACAACATTAAAAGGCTCTAAAGGATGTCCTGACCATATTTTTCCGAACTGGGCTTCAACAGACCCTGAGGGACGCTTGGTTTTTTACCCTATGTTGAATGAAAATCGTCAAGCAGAGCGAACACCTGAAATGCTGGATTTTTTCAAGAAATACTATGCTCTGGCAGCAGATTTTCGCGATGAAGAAAAGAATGGCCGCTATTTAGAAAGCACAGGTTCTCTTGTAATAGATCATGTGCATAAACGCGCTTACTGTGCTTTATCAGGACGCTCAACAGAAAGCCTTGCGAAGGATTGGGCCGATAAGCTGGGCTATAAACTATATACTTTTCCTACACTGACTCACACGGGAAAACCTGTTTATCACACTGACCTAACCATGTTTATAGGTACAGAATTTGCTGCTATTTGTGCGGAATGTATTACGGATGAAAAAAAACGTGATGAAGTCGTCGCGTCCCTTAAAGAGCATAGGGAAGTTGTCTTCTTAAGCAAGGAGCAGCTCGCAAACTTTTGTGGTAATTCCCTTGAAGTTAAGGGAGATAGTAAAAAACCATATCTTGTTATGTCAGCAAACGGGCAAAGTCATCTAACCAATGAGCAGGTAACTTTTTTCAAGAGATATGTCACTGATATTATAGGCTCAGATATTTCTACAATCGAAAAATACGGTGGTGGATCAGCACGTTGCTTGCTGCTCGAATTGCACTAATTAAGCGACTTGTGCTTTTGGCATAGGTTTCGTTAAGGTCATGCCAAAATAAGCAGCTTCCCTGCTTGGCTGTCTAACTGGTGAAAGAACTTCGACATCTTCAATTTTTTCAACATCACCGTTAGAGAAATTAAATCCGGCTTTACGAGCTGATTTTTTAAGGCTGTCAATTTGCCAGAAATGATCACCATATAAATCGTAACTTGTTCCGTCTTGCTGATAAATACGCCCCGTGTAACGTTGCCCTTCTTTCATAGTGCTAACATCTTCGATATCGTATTCGCAAAGAGAGTGGGCAACATCCAGATGATCAGGATGTGCGCCTGTAATATAAAGTGTTGAACCAGGCTTTAATGCCTTAAAGGCGACTTGGAAAAGTTTGTCCAGGGACTTCCTGTTTGGGCAACATTGATGAACAAAATTCATCATCGCAAAGCCATAAGAGCCATTTGGCACATCACGCATAGAAGAAATTTCTTCCATATTATCGTTACTCGCATAACCCAGATTAGTTTTCTTCAAATTCTCTTTCGCAACCTTCAACATGTTTTTTGAAGAATCAATGCCATCAACTGCAATGCCGCGTCTTAAGAAAGGCAGTGCCAATAGAAAGGGGCCACACCCGATATCAAGAACTTTGTCGGTGTGTCTGTCGAACGACCCGTGCAATGCCGCTTCATTAAAAGCGCGCTCGATATAGGGATAGATTTTGATCTTTTCCAGACCTGCGATGCCTGCAAACTTTTGAGCATTTTTATCGTAGTTATGTGCCGAATTATGGTCATAACCGGGTATTTTATTCAGCATGAATAAAACGGGCTCTTTCGGAACTGTTATTTTATTGTCATTCATAATAGTTCTTAAACCTAGATAGATTTATCTGCTCTTTCCCAAACAAAATTAAAAACTTTTTTAAAGGTCTGTGAAAATAAGTAACTGTTAATGATCAACCCCTTCATAGGTGGTCCCCAATTGACCATTGCTAATTTGTCACCATAAATAAAATACGGGTAGGGGCTAAAATATTCGGGGCTTATAGATCTATAAAATTCTTTAGGGGCGATAAAATTAGTATCTCCCTTTTTAACAATAATGCGTTCTGTAATATTAGAGCTTAAAATTTTGTCCAGATGCTCTTTTATTTTTGTGTATTCTTCACTATTTGGATCAGCGCGCTCTTCCAATCCGAAAATCATGACTTCTCCGCCAGTGCCGCCTAGGGTAGATATAATATCCGCATTGATTTCATCCAAAGCATTTTCGCCATCTATGATGCTTATTGTTTCATCCTTAAGGCGAACACCAGAACCGGATGTAAATTCAATCCCGCCTTTTTCAAATGCTTTGCGTATGATCGCAAGATTACTCTCGCGAGGCTGTGTTGACCCTTTTTCAATGGCACCTATAGAAGTCGTAGAGATATTTGTGCGATTGGATAAATCTTGCTGGCTCCAATTAAGGATACCGCGTGCGCCTCTGATTTGTGCCGTTGTAATCGTCATTGTGTCCGAGATGTTTTAATTGATTTAGAATTTTATAAACTACGAACAAGAAAATTACAAGGAAAAATATGAAAAATAGGAAAATTATTTTCCATATTAAAATATAAAGCTTCGTTTATCGCAACCTAACCTTCTTTTTTGGTTAAGTTTGATGCGCTGCGGCAGGTAAGTTTGGTTTTTCTTAAGAAGCTTTAGCCTAGTAAACCTTCACGTCTCAAAAGGGCTTCTGGATCAGCTTCCCGCCCGCGGAAGTTTTTATAAAGGGTAAGAGGATGGTCACTGCCACCTTGCTCAAGGATCTCATGACGATATTTCATAGCTGTTTCCTTGTCATACAAACCTTTTTCCAAAAAGAGTTCAAAGGTATCAGCATCTAGAACTTCTGCCCATTTGTAACTATAGTAACCGGCAGCATAGCCGCCAGCGAATATATGTGAAAAAGATGTCGAGGTAGGTCCGCCAAATCGGTCAAATAGAATCGCCTCCTTAACCGCGTCATCTTCAAATTTAATTATATCGCTGTCTGAATTAAGGTTATCGTTAACATGATAAGCCATATCTAATAAGCCCAGAGAAACTTGTCTTAAACCGGTCCACCCACTCATATAGTTTTTGGCAGAACGAAGCTTCTCCACCAAGTCATCAGGTATTTTTTCGCTTGTTTCATAGTGGCCAGAAACCATATTCAATGTTTCACGCTCATAAAGCCAGTTTTCCTGAACTTGCGAAGGAAGTTCAACAAAATCCCATAATACATTTGTGCCACTTGTAGACGAGTATTTCGTGCGCCCAAGGAGCGCATGAATAGCATGTCCCATTTCATGGAACAGGGTCAGTACCTCATTATGGGTGAGAAGACTTGGCTTATCGGGGGTTGGTTTTGAAAAGTTGCAAACAATTTCCATGATTGCGGGACGCTGTTCCCCGTGATAGAGGCCGTGGTCGCGGAAAGACGCTTTCCATGCCCCTGAGCGCTTATTTTCACGTACGTAAAAATCAGCATAGAGAATACCAAACAAATCCCCCGTATCTTTATCCTGAACTTCAAAGGCTTGAACGTCATCATGCCATGTCGGAATATTTTCCGCGACTTTAAATTCAAGATTAAAAAGTTTTTGGAAATGAAGAAATGTGCCCTCCAGTACGTTTTGTAAAGGAAAATAGGGGCGTAAATCTTCTTCAGAGAATTTATAAAGTTCTTCCTTTCTTTTTTCGCTATAATATCCGATATCCCAAGGACGTAGCTCTTTAATGCCGTCGCGATCCTTGGCAAAGGATTTAAGATTCTTTAGGTCATCCTCTGCTGCCGGGCGGTAGGTTTGCCTCAATGTTTCGAGAAATTCCATTACGGAATCAGTTGTTTTGGCCATGCGCCGTTCCAGGACGAAATCGGAAAATGTATTAAATCCCAAAAGTTTTGAGCGCTTATTACGCAATTCTACAATTTTCTTAATTAGGTCAGAGTTGTCATGCTCATCCTTAAAAGCCCGATTGGAAAAGGCTTTCCACATTTTCTCACGATATTCGCGTTTATCGGAATAGGTAAGGAAAGGAATAAAGCTCGGGAAATCAAGGGTAAAAAGCCACGCATCTTTATAGCCTTTACTCTCTGCTTCATGGCGTGCGCTTTCAATAATAGTTTCTGGAAGACCTGATAAATCTGACTTATCGGTAATTTTCAGTTCAAATTTTGCCGAAGATTTTATGACATTTTGTGAAAATTGCGTGCCAAGATTGGATGATTGTTTGTTTATTTCACGCAGTATTTTCTTATCTTCATCACCTAATAACGCCCCACTTCTGACAAACCCCTGATATGTGTCGTCAAGCATGGTCATTTCAACAGTCTCAAGATCAAGAGAATCACGTTTATCATATACAGTTTTAACACGCGCAAATAACTCTTCGTCCAATGACACGTCGCTGCTGAAATCAGCAGTAAGGGGCGAGATTTTTTCAGCCACCTCGTTATAATCATCGCCACCAATAACGCTTAAAAGATTGTAAAAAATCGAGCCGACATAGCCTAAATCCTCGGAAGCGCACTCCAGAGCTTCAATTGTGTTTTCAAAGCTAGGCTCATCCTTATTGGTTTTGATGGCATCTATATTTTTCCGCGCTTTTTCAATGCCGGCCTCGATGGCTGGCAGAAAATGACCGACCTCAATTTCTTTAAATGGAGGTACGCTGTAAGGTGTATCGAAATTTTTGAAAAAAGGGTTTTGCAAATCTGGCATTGTTACTCTTGAAGGATTTAGGTGTTGTTTTTAAATCTGTCTCTCTATTATATGGAGCATTATGTACGATGTGCCAAGGTCTAATGCCTTTGATGATATATATTTCTCGGTAGAAAACGGTGCCGAGGAAAGCGAGTTTGTGTTTTTTAAAGGCAATAATCTGCCGCAAAGCTGGGATACAAACAGCAGCTATACTATTGCTGAAACGGGATTTGGTACGGGGTTAAATTTTTTTCTGGCCTGGGAGTTATTAGAAAAAAACGCACCTGACCTGTATCTCAAATTTATATCTTATGAAATGTACCCGCTGGATGCTGAAGAGATTAGAAAAGGTCTTTCACGATGGGGAAGTAGGTTCGAAGATAAGATAGAAAAATTTTTATCCGTTTATCCAGAGCAAAGAGAAACTGGAAGGCACATTCTTG
>NZVS01000049.1 GCA_002701555.1 Alphaproteobacteria bacterium
AATCAGACGTGTCATGGAAGCAATTGATTTGAAAGTAAACCGCCTCATCAGATTATCTTACGGCCCGTTCCAGCTTGGACGGCTTGCGCGCGGTAATGTAAAAGAAATACATCGTGAAATTCTGGAAAACCAGATGCCGGGATTTTTCAAAACATGAGAATTACAAGTGGTGAATATGGCGGACGCAAGTTAAGCGAGCCGAAAGGCAATGCTATCCGCCCAACGTCAGATAAGGTTCGGCAAGCCATTTTTAATATGCTCGGCGCACGCATGGATATTGAGGGCGCGACAATAATAGACTTATTTTGTGGAACAGGTGCTTTATCATTTGAAGCTCTTTCGCGCGGTGCAGATCATGCAATTTTATGCGATCTTAGCGCAACATCCCTTAAACTCGCAAAAGAAAATGCCTCACATTTAGGGGCAATGGAAAGATGTACATTTATAAAAACGGACGCCTCTAAAGGTTTTGAAAAAAAGCCAGGGCAAGACCCCGCCAATCTTGTGTTTTGTGATCCCCCTTATGATAAAGGCTTGTCTGCAAAAGCATTAAAAGCGTTACATGAGAAAGGCTGGTTGGCCGATGGATGTATTATCGTTGCGGAGTCCGAGAAAAATCTGGATTACACTTTGTCTGAATTTAAAATCCAGACAGAAAAAAACTATGGCGACACAAAAATTGTTTTACTGGAATACATATTATGAGCTTCAAAGAGAATATAGCTTACATCACATCAAGAATTGCCAAAGTGGCAAAGCACTGGGGCATGGATAAACCCGATACAAACATTATCGCTGTTGCGAAAAAACAATCCGTCTCTAAAATTAAAGAGAGTCTGGAATGCGGCCACAGGCTCTATGGTGAAAATCGCGTACAGGACGCTTATAAAGTCTGGAATGCGAAGGATGGATTCAAACGCGACTTCAAGGATATAGAACTGCATTTGATAGGCCCATTACAGTCAAACAAGACCAAAGAAGCAGTTGCCCTATTTGATTGTATACAAACCCTAGACCGCGAAAAGCTGGCGGATGCCTTAAAGGCTGAAATTGAAAAACAAGGGCGACAGGTCAAAATCTTCGTTCAAGTAAACACAGGCGAAGAAGATCAGAAAGCAGGTGTTTTACCAAGAGACTTGGACAAGCTTCTCGCCCATTGCCGCGATATTGGGTTAGAGGTGAGAGGCTTGATGTGCATTCCACCTGTTGATGAGCCTGCGAGCCTGCATTTTTCACTTCTGAAAGAACTTGCTAATCGCTATGGCTTGCAAGAAACGAGTATGGGAATGTCGGGCGACTTTGAAAAGGCTGTGCCCCTTAATCCTACATATTTGCGCATAGGAACGGCACTTTTTGGTGAACGCTTAAATTAATCCGGCAAACTATCTAACTATTATAGCGCGCCTGATTATTATGTTGCAGGCCGGAATATCCGGTATTACGCGAAGTTTTCCCATGCCCTAGATCGGCAAATGCCATCGCACTACCCAGCTCGGGAACATCATTTACGTTTGAATTTTTCAAGGCTGCGGCAAGTTTTACTTCTGGTGTGTCCTTTAATATCGGTTGTGCCATTGCATTGTTTTTAGGTACATAGCTTAGCCCCTCACCCCGTGCAATTGAAAGGGCATGCCCCTCAAAACTTTTACCTGTTTCATATTCAACAACGGCGTTAACAGCGGCCCCTGCTGCACCCAAAGGCCCTCCAAACACGGCACCACCAATCATGGAAGAAATAGGTTTTATCGTATCGCCTGTAATTGACCGATATGCAAGATTCACAAGTGGGATATGTTGGAGGGGGTTCACCATATCAATAAGATCCGCAAATCCAAACTCATTGCCGGAGGCTTCATCTGAACTTTGTATAGGCGCATAGGAGCTTGCAGAGGCGGGTGGCTGGGGAGTTTTTGAAGAAGCATTCAAACCGGACTGAAGATTTTCTGCAATTACTTCTTTCGCATTAGAAGGCTTTTCCCAAACTGGCACAGAACCGCCCATACGGTCATTTTGTCCGCCGCGCTGACTAAACACCTTCTGTTGCTGATGTTGTACCGTTTTGGTAAAACTGGCTGTTGAACCTAAAGCCTGCATTAATTCCCTTTTTTTATCCCTACTTTTAAAATCTGTCAGAATGATCTTTTGCAAAACCCGTGCCAGACCGGGCTTTTTTTGATAAAGTCTATTTAGAAAACTTTGATATAGGGCTAAAAACTATGGCAGTATCTTTTTTTATGTCGCTGGAAAATAATGCTATAAAGCATATTATTTCTGAACAAGAACAATACTTTAAGTCTTTTGATATTAATATATCACATGACGAAAGATCAGATATAATTTTAAAAGAAACAGAAAAAGGGCTTATTCTTTGCCATTCAGGGAAAATTGTTCAGTCTTTTAACAAACCGATTAAAATAGGAGAAATTATAGATGGATTTCTCAGGCTGAAAAAAACCCTTCTTAATGAAGCCGCCAAGTCTAAAGCACTATATATACAAAATATTGTTTTTAGCCCTTTTGATATGACACTCGGCATGCCTTCCGACATGCAAATACGTTTGACTGAAAAGGAACGTGATTTTCTTTTGGCTCTTTACGAGGCAGAAGGCAAAACCCTATCCCGATCACAACTGCTTCAGAAAGTCTGGGAATATGCTGACACTGTAGAAACACATACTTTGGAAACCCATGTTTACCGTCTAAGGCAAAAGCTTGAAAATATAGGTTTTGGAAAAGAACCTTTAGTGACAACTGAAAACGGATACAAACTGGTTACAAAAATTTAATATAGGCCGCCTGTACCTGTACCTGCCGACGTTCCACCACTATTTGGCTGCCTCTCAGGTTGTGGCTGTACGGGTACATTCGGTTGGGCACCGGTGGAATATGTTGTGTCACCACGGGGCTGGTAGGGGCTGTATGGGTCGACATCATTATTTTGCGAATAAGGTGAAGGCCCATATAAATCAGTATTACCCTGTGTTGAGTAAGGCGAGTTCTGCCCATACCCTTCAACTATACCATCATCAATAATCATAACCCTGTCATCAGGCTCTGTACCGGGAACAAATGCCTCCCATATACCTGAATCGTCAAGAGGCGATACACGCTTACCTGTTTGTGGGTTAACCCTAACCATTTTTATTCCCTCAGGTACACGGAAAGGCGTTGCGGGAACTCCGTCAAGCGCATCCTCCACAAAATCTTTGAACACGGGCGCAGCAGTGGACGAACCAGTCTCACCCGAACCTAAAGGTTTGGGGTTATCCATTCCAACATATACACCTATGGCCAAATCAGGTGTAAAGCCAACAAACCATGTGTCTTTTGATTCATTTGTTGTTCCTGTTTTACCGGCCAAAGGGCGGCCAAGACTTTTCAGTCTTTGTCCCGTTCCACGCTCGACCACACCTTCCAAAATTGAAACAATTTGATAAATGGTCTGAGGATTACCTATCTGAGGCCGAATGTCTGGAATATCAGGCACACTCTGATCTTCCCACCGTATTTTAGGACCACAATTTGGACATTCATGATCATCTGTTTTGAAAACAGTGTTTCCGTATCTGTCTTGAATGCGGTCAATAAAACTTGGGGTAATTTTATTCCCACCGTTTACCAACATTGCATAGGCATTAGTAAGTTTTAGAAGGGTGGTCTCCCCCGCACCCAAAGCATTGGCCAGATGCGGCTTCATATCTTCATCGATCCCGAATTCCTTGGCTGTATCAACGACCTTTTCAATTCCAATATGATTGGCAAGGCGTACAGTCATCAGGTTTCTTGATTTTTCAATACCTACACGCAAAGGCGTCGCACCGTAAAATTTATTGGAATAGTTTTTGGGACGCCATACGTTCCCGGCTGTATCTGTGTATTCAAATGGCGCATCCATAACCAGCGTTGACGGTGTATAGCCTTCATCGAGCGCGGTTAGGTATACAAAAGGTTTAAAGGCTGAACCAGGCTGACGTTTGGCCTGTGTTGCACGGTTATATTGACTGCCATCAAAGGCCCAACCGCCCTGCATCGCAAGAACACGACCTGTATTCGGATCAATAACAACTATCCCGCCCTGGATTTTAGGTACTTGGCGTAAGTAATATTCGCCGCTATCTTCGCCGACCTTCTCGACCATAACGATGTCGCCGGTTTTCAGCGCATTGCTTCCGCCACCTGCCCATTTAACATCTTCGGAGCGAATATTAATTTGGGCACCATCACTCAAAGCTACGCGGCCTGAACTATCAAGTACGACCGCATATTGCCAGCTGTCCAACATACCCTCAGGCTTATCCAGATTTTCAATAGTGGCTGACAGGCTTCCAGTTGTTTGGCCCCTTTTAATAGGGCCGCGCCAGCCATGGCGGCGATCAAAAGCAAGAAGCCCGTCACGTAAAGCTTCCTCTGCAATTCTTTGATATGTCGGATCAACACTCGTACGAATAGAAAGCCCGCTTTTCAAAATGGAATCCTCGCCGTATCTCTCAACCATTTCACGGCGGACTTCTTCAGCAAAGTAAGGTGCGTTGACTACGCGGTCTGCTTCGCGCTTAACCATTTCCAATGGTTTAAGCTTTGCAATTTCGGCTTGTGATTCAGTAATAAAATCATTGTCAGCCATCTCATCAATTACCCAGTTGCGGCGTTCAATAGCAACCTCTTTATTACGCACTGGGTGATAATTATTCGGCGCTTTCGGTAGAGCCGCAAGATAAGCAGCTTCTTCAATTGCAAGTTCATCTAGGGATTTGTTAAAATAATTTAGTGCAGCAGATGCAACACCATAAGACCTTTGACCCAAAAATATCTCATTGAGATACAATTCAAGGATACGGTCCTTACTCATAGCTTTGTCCATACGATAAGCTACAATTGCTTCACGAATTTTTCGTTTGTACGACACTTCATTAGTTAGAAGGAAATTTTTCGCAACTTGTTGGGTAATGGTTGAGGCGCCGATAGGACGACGGCCTGATCCAGCATTTTTGATATTGCTGGCCATGGCACGTGCAATCGCCATCGGATCTACACCCTTATGGGTATAAAAATTCTTGTCTTCTGAAGCTAAAAAAGCATTTTTGACCAGATCTGGGATTTCTTCGCTGGGTACGAAAATACGATTTTCCTGAGCAAATTCGTCCAATAAACGTCCATCCCCTGCGTGTACACGGGTTACAAGAGAGGGTTCGTAATCTTTCAAGGTATTATAGTTCGGCAAATCATAGCTGAAATATATGAAAACCCCCACAACAAACAGGACGGCAGCTATCAGCCCGAGAAGCCCGAGCGAAAAACACCATAATAAAAATTTTCCTATAAAGCGCATAATATTTGTCTTATGACATAGCCTGAGATACGTGAAAAGGCTAGAATAAATTTACGATGCTAAAAGTTATACCATCAACCGACCTGATTTGCATGAATTCTTATATAGCTGGTCACAATATTAAGATAGACCATGTTTATAAGGATGCCAGCCATCCGGAAAATATTTTCGAACGTGCCTTGTATCATAAGGATTCGCAATTTTGGCTTCATAAGGATCTGGCAGAAATCGTTGTGCTTGCTGCAAAAATTTTTAAAGGGATGGATTATACCCTTGTTCTCAAAGACGGGCTGCGCCCTCTTGAAGCACAGGCCTTAATGCTTGAAACCGAAATTGTACAAAAAAATCTTCACTGGCTGGAAGAGCCAAGACTTCTTTCCCCTCCCGGTAAAGGGGGGCATCCGCGCGGTATGGCCGTTGATGTTCTTTTACAGGACAGCTTGGGACAGGATTTGGATTTTGGAACTGTGTTCGATTTCCTGACACACGATCCCTCTAATAATCCCGCGGCGCGTAATTATAAAAACTTACCTGAAGATGTTATACAAAATCGCGAAATACTTGAGAATGGTATGCTTGAAGCCGCTAAACTTACAGGCAAAGACTTACTTCCGTTGCCAACAGAATGGTGGGATTTTCGGTTCATGCCTGATTTTATAAACCAGTACCAACCGCTATCAACTAAAGATCTTCCTTTTGAACATTAGAGATATCCGCATCTCCTTCGGTGGGGTGCTCCTCTTCCATAGCATATTCCCCAGCCATAGAAGCAGCAACATAAGATAGCTTATCCGGCAATGGGATATATTCGGAACGGTCTTTTCGGCGGATTGTATCCCCAAGATGGGAGCGTGCTATTGTTATAACGCATGTCACCAAACAAGCAATTGCTGGCACTAATGGGAAAGCTGCATCGCCAAAAACTGTCATTGCAAAACCAACAAAAATTGGTCCTATAAATGATCCCGCTCCATTTATCAAAATAAGGGTTGCACTGGCATTTATAATCTCACTTTCGTCCAGGCTATCATTCACAAGGCTTGCGGAAACACTATAAATAGTGAGCATAAATCCACTTAAGCAAAAAGCCGACGGTAAAAAAAGATAGGATGGAAATATGCTCAGCGCGGCAAGTCCGGCTATAAGACCGAAAACAAAACCGCCCATTAAAACAAAAGCCAGAAGTTTCAACCTGTCAATTTTATCAGAAATCCAGCCGATGGGCAGTTGGAAAAACATCCCAGCAGCAACAAGAATGGCCATAAAAAAAGCGATGGCCGATTGATTCATGCCTTCCCCCACGGCATAAACCGGGGCGAGCAAAAGAAACGTCGTACCTGTGAAGCCACTTATAAAGCACCCAAAAAAGCCAAGTGGTGCTTTTCGGAAAAGGGGGCGGAATTCAATCTTTTTAGGCGATTGATAATTAGGCGCCTCTCTCCTGCTCAGTGATATCGGCACCAGCGCAAGCGAAATGAGAACAGATACGATTATAAATAACTCGAAATTTCTGGGATCACCAAGATTAAGAAATAACTGACCGCCTGTTTGAGCCACAAAAACACAAATCATGTATGTGCTTAGAATTTTCCCCCGGTTGTATACCGTACTCGAGGCATTGAGCCAGCTTTCTGACACAATAAAAATAGCCGCAAACGACACACCTGTTATTATTCTCAAAATGGTCCATATGACAGCAGAATCAGTTACTGTGTAAACGAGCACGGCCGATGATGCCAAAGAAGCGAGAGCGGCATAAACCCTTATATGTCCAACATTTTTAATTAGCCGAGGCGTGACAATGCACCCGAAACTGTACCCAATATAGTATGTTGCAAGAACCGCCCCTATCATAGCAGGGGAAAAACCTATCAAAGACCCTCTTATACCTAATAAAGTTCCTTGCAAGCCATTACCTAGTATAAGAAAGATAATACCCGCAAAGACCGGCCAGGTCGAAACTATAACTCTACGTGTTGCCATTTTTGATTATGCCATATTGGCGTGTTTTGTGATCGGACCTTCAGCGCGCCCATGTATGAATTGATCAACATATTCGTTACCTGAGTTGTCTAATTCTTTGACAGACCCTGTCCAGATCAATTTACCTTCATGGATCATGGTAATCTTGTCAGCAATCTTGCGTGCAGACGCCATATCATGTGTGATGGAAAGCGCGGTTGCACCTAAGTCCTTTACGCATTTGGCAATTAGGTCATTAATAACATCAGCCATGATTGGATCCAGGCCAGTTGTAGGTTCATCAAAAAAGATGATTTCAGGATTTCCGGCAATGGCCCTTGCAAGTCCTATACGTTTTTGCATTCCGCCTGAGAGTTCTGCAGGATAAAGGCTTCCAACCTGACGGCCCATACCTACAGCCTCAATCTTCTGCAAGGCAATTTCATGTGCCTCTTCGCGATCCATCTTTCTCCCGTGGATTAAGCCAAAAGCTACGTTTTCCCACACAGGCAAAGAGTCAAACAAAGCCCCACCCTGAAAGAGCATGCCGAATTTCGACATAACCTCATCACGATCATCGTTATCCATTTCAGTGACTTCACTGCCATCAATTTTTATTGATCCGCTATCTGGACGTATTAGCCCGAGAACACATTTCAAGGTTACGGACTTACCCGTCCCAGATCCCCCAATTATAACGCAGGATTCACCCTTCTCTACATCCAGGTCAATGCCATTTAGCACCTTCTTTGTGCCAAATGATTTTTTCACGTTCCGCATACTTATTTTGGGTGGTTGGCCGGCTTCGCTCATGAGAAAAAGACCTGTGTGAGTATATAGTTGAAGACGAGTATAAGGATGGACGAAGTGACAACTGCATTAGTTGTAGCCGCCCCGACACCTTGTGCACCGCGCCCTGAATTGAAACCATGGTAACATCCCATGATCGTAACTATGAATCCGAAAACAGCGGCCTTGGCTAACCCGGAAATAACATCTATTGGCTGCAAAACATCCCAGCTTTGCGAAAGATAAGATCCGGCTGAAAAGCCAAGTACGTGCACACTCACTATGTATCCACCCATGATGCCTATCAAATCGCCTATCAGGACAAGGATTGGCAAAGTAAGTGTGCCCGCTATTAAACGCGGAACAACCAAATATTTAAAAGGATTAACAGACAGCGTACGCAAAGCATCTATTTGTTCTGTCACGCGCATTGTACCAATTTCGGCAGCAATAGAAGCACCCACACGTCCCGCCACCATCAGTCCTGCCAGAACAGGCGCTAGCTCGCGCGTGATTGAAAGTGCAACCACAGAAGCAATGGCACTCTCGGCATTAAAACGCGTAAAACCTGTATAAGATTGTAAGGCCAAAACCATACCGGTGAAGAACGTGGTCAGTCCCACGACTGGCAGAGAGTAATATCCGATACTGACAATTTGCTTCGAAAAATTCTTCGGGAAAAAAGGCCCTCGAAAGACATGGGACACAGAAAGGCCTGCAAAAGCCGAAAATTGTCCCACTGTAGCAAAAAAAGACAACAGGCTATGTCCTATTGTCTGAAAAAAATCATTAATGCTATAGTTTTTGACTTTCAAAACTTTAACCGTGGTCAGTTTGGCTGTTTATACAGTCAGTTGATAGCACGACTATTATCAGAAAAAAAGTTTAAATGTACTTAATGCACGGTAACAGGGTACATATCGTTATTTAGGACAGAGGCCATGGCATGTTCCGCGCTATCGTTGACTGCTAACTGTGTACCGTCTGCAGCATGAACTGCAAAACTAAGCTGACCGTCAACCTTTATTTCACGAATATACGCCATCTGATTCATACCCATAGTTTTGAAATCACGGGTACTGAGACGCCTTAAAAAATTTTCTGCTGTTTGCGATTTGTCATTCATAAAATACCTGCCTTGTTTAGCTAACGGATTAGCCCTTTAAGAAGTTTCCTCAACATCTATGGCCTTTGGTTTTGCCTTACCGTTATTTTTAGCTTTGATTTCGATCTTGCGTGCCTGCGATTCAGGCACAACGCGCTCCATATCAATATGTAGTAAACCATTATCAAGATAAGCATCCCGCACTTCTATACCGTCCGCCAAAACGAAAGCACGTTGAAACTGCCGAGCAGCTATTCCGCGGTGTAGATAGATTTTTTCCCTATCGTCGTCTTGTTTGCCCCTTATAACAAGCTGGTTATGCTCAACCTGCACATCCAGATCATCCATAGTAAAACCAGCAACAGCAAGAGTGATACGTAATCCCTCATCGCCAATTTGTTCAATATTATAAGGGGGGTAACCTTCACCACCGGTCTTTTTCAAGCGGTCAAAAGTTTGTTCAAAGTGATCAAAGCCCAAAAACAAGGGCGAATCAAATAAAGACAGTCGTGTCGACATATATAACTCCTTAAGTAGCGAGTGATGTCATCTATAAAGGCCTTAACATTAAGCACCTTCATTCTTGTACTATATATTTATATACGTGAGAAATGCAAATTCAGATCACAGCAATGGCCATAATAGCCTTGACGATGCCGGCCAATAAAAACATCCCTGCCAGCCCGCCAAGCCAAAGCGATATAAACCAGATCCATTGATTTTTCTTTGTTTGTGAAGAGGGTTTTTTAGTAGAGCGGTTCATGTCCGACTTTTCCTCGAAAAACATAATAGCAATATGCGGTGTAGGACAGAATAACAGGCAACATTATGACCGCACCTATTAACATCAGTGACAGAGATTCGGGCGCTGCCGCAGCCTGATCGACTGTAACGGTATGCGGTACAATATAAGGCCATAATGATATTGCCAGCCCGACATAGCCCATAATGAACAATCCGATGCTGAACAGAAAAGGCGCTACTTCTTTTTCTCTAATTAATGACACGATCAAGCCGATATATAGCGCGCCTGTTAAAAGGGGGATGGGCCAAACGTAATAGATGAAGGGAGCCTGAAACCAGCGCTGATGCATTTCCGTATCAAGAAATGGCACCCAAAGACATACCAGCCCCATAAAAAACCCTACAAATATAAGAAGGTAATCTGCACATTTTCTGGCCCATATCTGTGTTTTATCTGTTGTTTTCATATTTAGCCAAGTTGCTCCTAGAAGGGCATAGCCTGTAACAACACCTAGTGCAGTCATCATTGAAAATGCCGTTAGCCAGTCAAATGCACCTCCTGCAAACGAACGTCCCTCGACAGATATACCCTGCACAAAACCCCCAAGGATCAGGCCTTGGAAAACAGCTGCCCCAAGTGATCCGAAGTGAAAAGAATAATCCCAGAATTTTCGCCCTATGCCCGTTGCCTTGAAACGCAGTTCAAAAGCAATGCCGCGAAAAATAAGAAAAACAAGCATCATGATAATTGGAACGTAAAGAGCGGGCATGATAATCGCATAAGCCAGCGGGAAGGCGGCGAACATGCCCCCTCCGCCCAGAACCAACCATGTTTCATTTCCATCCCAGAACGGGGCTACAGAATTCATGGCGCGTGAACGGCAATCATCACTTGGAGCGAACGGATATAAAATTCCTACGCCCAGATCAAACCCATCAAGAATAACGTATAAAAGTATAGCTAAAGCCAGAAAACCGCCCCAGATAAGAGGTAAATTCAAAAACTCTTCAAAGGAAAACATCTTAAGTCTTTGCCTCCTTTAATTTACCATCTTTTTTCTGGTGAACACCCAAAGGCGCTTCGTCCACATTGGGGCCTTTGGCAAGTAATTTGAGAATGTAATATGTGCCTGAGCCAAAAATAATTGTATAAGCCACTATAAAGGCCATAAGTGACAGAGCAACATATTCGCCTAGTACAGGTGACGCCGCCTCACTCGTGCGGATAATGCCGTATGCCACCCAGGGCTGGCGACCGATTTCAGTGACAAACCATCCGGCAAGAATAGCGATAAAACCAGAGGGCGTTAGCGCCATACACCACAGCAAAAACCATTTTGTTTCAAAAAGCTTCTTTCTGAAATGCAAAATGAGGGCAAATACACCTGTTAATATCATCAACATTCCTATGCTTACCATCACTCTGAAAGCATAAAAAACGGGAATAACCGGCGGACGGTCTTCCTTGGCGAACTCTTTTAAAGTCGGTACTTCACCTTCCCAGTCATGGGTCAGGACAAATGATCCGAGCTTTGGAATTTCCAATGCCATATGATTTGTTTCTGCCTCTTCATCAGGAATAGCAAAAACGGTAAGAGGCATGGATCGCTCATGTTCCCAGTTACCTTCCATTGCGGCAATTTTGACGGGCTGGTGCTTCAACGTATTCAAACCATGCAGGTCACCGATAAACAATTGTAATGGTGCAACCAGCACAGCCATGATCATAGCCATGCCAAGCATCACCTTACCATGTGCTTTAAATTTTTTCCGCCAGATATACCATGCACCTATTCCACCCACAGTGAAAGCGGTGGTTAGGTATGCACCTGTTACCATATGGGAAAATCTGTAAGGAAAGGACGGATTGAATATAATTTCAAGCCAGTTAAGGGGATATAAAATTCCGTCACTGCGCATCTCGAAACCTTGCGGAGTATGCATCCAGCTATTGGCGGCCAATATCCAAAAGGCAGAAAACAAGGTTCCGATTGCCACGACAACAGTGGACACAAAATGCATTTTATCTGAGACCCTGCCCCAACCAAAAAGCATAATGCCCAGAAAAGACCCCTCCAAAAAGAAAGCAGTGAGCACCTCATAAGCTAATAAAGGCCCTAAAACATTTCCCGTGCGATCAGAAAAAACTGACCAGTTTGTACCAAACTGGAAAGACATGACCACGCCTGACACAACACCAAGCCCAAAGGCCACGGCAAAGATTTTGACCCAAAGCTTATAAATCTCCTTATAGACGGGTTTTTTTGTTTTTAGCCAGCACCCCTCAACGACAGCCAGCCAACTGGCGAGCCCGATTGTAAAAGCAGGAAAAATAATATGAAATGAAACCGTAAACGCAAATTGAATACGAGCCAGTAAAATCGGATCGAGTGAGCCTAAGAATTCCATGCGCGCATCTTATTCATTTCGCAAATAAGATGCAACAGAGTGATTAAGAGCACGTAAAGTTCCGATTCCTCCCAATATAACAGTTATTATAAGCGCAATAATTGCGGTACTTACGAGTGTGCCAGGTAAAAACGTCCACTCCAATTCCAATATTTTGGTTACCAGTGCCCACGCCCCCAGACTTGCAATGGCAGTTGCAGCTATTGCGGTCAACAAGCCTAACACTGCATATTCTGACAGATAGGCTGTGATGATAGTTTTTCTGGACGCACCCAGCGTTTTCATTATTACGGCTTCATAAACCCGGCGTTCATTCTGGGCGGCCATAGCGCCTGTAAGAACAAAAATACCGGTAATTAAGGCAATTACCGCAGCAATGCGTACAGCAATGCCGATTTTTTCCAATATATTACTCACGGTTTCCATGGCCTCGCTAAGGCGTATTAAGGTTATATTTGGGAATTCTTCGGAAATTTGACTTTGGATAATGCTTTCCTGCTCAGGGTCTATACGAAATGTCGCAAGGAAAGTCTGGGGTGCGTTTTCGAGCGCGCCAGGGGCAAAGGTCAGGGCAAAGCTAATTGTATAATTCAACCAGTTGACCGAGCGGATATTGGCTATCTCGGCAGTAATATCTCGCCCAAGCACATCAACTGTAATGGTATCACCTGGCTTTACTCCGAAAGCCTCCCGGACGTCTTCGACAACTGATACCAGTGGCGGACCGTCATAATCAGGTTCCCACCACTCCCCTTCCAGAATCTCGCTGTGCTCAGGAATTTCGGCTGTATAAGTCAGTCCGCGGTCATTGGATAGAAGCCAGCGATTTTCATCGCTGATGATGGCCTCTTCAGCAGGCACACCGTTTACTGATTTTATACGACCCCTGATATTGGCACTGGCTCGCACATCCGATACCGTTTCGGTTTGTGCCAGCAGTTTTTCGAAATCACCCAGTTGGTTTTTTTGTATATCTACTACAAAAAAGGATGGCGCCTCTTTTGAAATTGAACCCGTTACAGCTTGTGAAAAATTCCCCTCAATAAGCGCTACAAGCACAAGTACAGTCAGACCCAACCCGAGGGAAAGGGTAATCTGGGATGTTATATTGCCTGGACGAATTATGTTTGTATATGCAATGCGACTAGCCCCGGTACCGAAGCGGGGCAACATTTTAAAAAGGTAAACAACCCCGACGCCAAGATAATTGAAAAACACCAGCGTCAATGCTGCACCCACAGTAAAATAAACCGCCAATTCTTTATCGGGAGAAACGAAATAAACAAGCGCAAATAGCAATATTGAAAAAATCAACATGGAAGCTCCGTAAATCGGTGTGATACGGATTTTTACAGGATCTATCCTGTCTCGGAAAAGCTGGGTTGGAGATACATCAAGTGCGTTAATAACCGGTCCCGCGGAAAAAAGGAAAAGCGTCAAGTAACCAAATAAAGCTGCTACCACCAGTGCCCCAGGCCATACAGCAAATTGCTGAGACAAAGAGAGCAAATCTCTGATGAAAGGCCAGGCTATCCCGCTTGCAAGCAATCCAGTCACAAGACCTGCTAAAAGACCAAAACTGCCGAGCAGAAATATCTGTATCATGTAGGTTTTGAGAATTACATGGCGCTGCGCTCCGACCGACTTGAAAGTCGCAATAACTCTTAACCGGCCTGTCATATAAGCACGTACAGCATTATAAATACCAATACCGCCGACCAGAAGGGCAGTCAGGCTTATAAGTGTTAAAAATAATACCAACCTATCCAAAAATCTCTCAATGGAAGGGGCCGCATTGGTACGGTCACGAATGCGCCAATCTTCATTTGCAAAATCTGCTTCTATTTCTGAACGCACAGCCCCGACATCCGCTTCCGCATTCAACTTTACCAATAAATTGTGATAGGCCATGCTTCCCGGTTGCAACAAGCCGCTTTTACTTAAGGCATCGCGAGATACCATTACGCGGGGAGCAATGGGTGGGCGACCACCACCAAGCCTGTCCGGCTCATTCTGGATTATGCCCGAAACCACAAAGTCCAGCTCACCTAAACCGATTATCCCCCCAACAGCCACGTTCAAACGAGCCAGTAACTCGGGATCAAGATAGGCCTTATACGTTCCCCCTGCCTGTAAATTATCAATCGGGTCTGTAAGAGGATTTCCGTGCGCATCAGAGATGTTGAGCACTCCATATAGCGGATAGTTATTATCTACCGCCTTAACCTGGGCAAGCGTTGAGCGGCTCTCATCCTCATCTGCCCCATCGCTGCGCACCATGGAATTTGTCTCAACATTTTCAGACAGAGCATAACCCCGATCGCCGAGATAGGTTTTTACACTTTCGGGAAGGGGGTTATAAATCTGGCGTAATTTGATATCTCCGCCAAGTATGGATTGGGCATCTTTTTGCAAACCGGCCTGTAAATTAGCGGATGTGTTTTGAACGGCCGTAATGGTTGCTGTTCCCAGAACAATGCAAAGCAGGAACACAAAAAAACCTTTTAAGCCGCCGCGCAACTCACGTAATGCGAGCCTTAATCCAAGTCCCCATCCTGACATTATTTACACCTTGCCTATATTCTCTATTTTGCCGTCGACCAGCTTAATCTGTTTTGAACAGCGCGCCGCCAGATCAGGGTCATGTGTTATAAGGATAAGCGTCATTCCGCTTTGGTCGGCTAACCTGAAAAGAAGTTGTATAATCTGTTCCCCTGTCTCCTGATCCAGATTTCCCGTCGGCTCATCAGCCAGGATGATTTTGGGATTTGCTACAAGTGCACGCGCCAAGGCTACTCGCTGTTGCTCCCCACCCGAAAGCTGTGATGGATAATGGCTTAAACGATGTGATAAACCAACTTCGGTCAAAACATCCTCGGCCTTTTTAAAAATCTCAGCCTTGGACGAAAATTTATCCGAAAACTCAAGCGGAAGCGCCGTATTTTCCAGCGCAGTCATTGTCGGCACAAGATGAAAATTCTGGAATACTATTCCAATGTTTTCGCGCCTGAATTCGGTTAATCCCGCCTCATCCAGATCAGTTAATATACATTCTGATATCTTGACAGAACCTCCACTAGGTTGTTGCAAACCTGCCATGATCATCATAAGGCTTGATTTACCAGAGCCGGAAGGCCCTACTATGGCAATTTTCTCACCTTTTCCTTCAGATAAAGAGATATTTTTTAAGATATCAACCTGCCCGGCCTGAGAAGTAAGGGATAAATTAATGTTTTTAAGTGTAAGGAAATTTGTATCGGAACTCGTCATGTATCTAAAAAACTCTATTTTATTAAATATTGGAACTCATCATATAGGCTAAAATCGAGGTATTTACATGTTCTTACGAATTATTTTGTCAATTTTTATTGTTTTCGCAGCTTTAACGAGTATTACAAGCGGAAATGCGCAAGATAAAAAAAGCACCGATAGCACGAAAATGATTTTGGCTTATGGTGATTCTCTTATGGCTGGCTATAATTTACAAAAAGGTGAAGATTTTGCGAGCCAACTTGAAGATGCCCTGATTTCTGATGAATATGATGTTATAGTTAAAAATGCCAGTATTTCCGGCGATACAACAGCCTCTGGTTTAAGCCGCCTTGAGTGGGCTTTAGAAGCAGGGGAAAAACCCGATCTTGTGATACTGGGACTTGGCGCCAATGACATGTTGCGTGCATTGCCGCCAGCTTCCGCAAAAGATAATTTGCAGGAAATTATTGAGCATTTCGAGGATGACAATATAGCCGTTCTGCTTGCCGGTATGAAGGCCGCACCAAATCTGGGTAAAAGCTATCGCACTGAATTTGATGCAATTTATCCAGCCCTTGCCGAGACTCATGAGACTGTAAGCCTCTACCCGTTTTTTCTGGAAGATGTTGCAACTATTAAAGAACTCAACCTAGATGATGGTATTCATCCCAATCTGGAAGGCATAAATGTTATTGTCGAGAACATAAAACCTTATGTCGTTAAGGCTGCAAATTTGGAAAAAGTTGAAGGCAATTAATTTGTTTTAGTAAACACGCGGTCACAATATCCGCATTCGACGGTGTCGGATTTGTCAAATGTGTAATATACAATTGGGTGGCCTAATGGCCCCATTCCACCATCGCACATGACTTCGTCGGCCTCTTTTGCAACTTTAATGGTTTCAGGGGATTTAAAATTCGGGGTCATAAATTTTCCAAAGCTTCATATATTTTATTAATGACTTGTTAGACAAAAATTTATACTGTGAGAACATGAATGTCCAGAATATAGAATGGTGTCTTAGTGAAACAGTTTCTCGAAACCCCGAGA
>NZVS01000050.1 GCA_002701555.1 Alphaproteobacteria bacterium
ACAGTCTTTCCTTTTAAATCGGTGAGAGAAATGTCTTCACCTGATAGAATGTCTGTTGCTGTAAAGTCTGGAGCAGGCTCGCCGATAACAGCGGCTGCATTTGCGCTAAGTGGCAATATCAGGGCTGTAATAAGAGTTAGAAGAAATTTCATTATAATATCCTTTTTGTTAGTGAGTGTTTCTACGTGGTGATTTTTTAAAACCTTCGTTTAATTACGTATTGTTAAGCGTGTCTGCCACGATTTCCGGGCTGAGGATTTGCGGCAGTGTAACGGGTTCCGGGCGGACGCCAGTAGCATCGGCTGGAGGATAATATACATACAATGGAACACCACTACGCCCAAAACTTTCTAAATAGGCTGTGATATCTCCATCAAAACTTGTCCAATCCCCTGTAACTTGTATGATATTGTTGTCTTCAAATAATTTTTCCACACGGTCGCTTTTTAACGTCGTTTTCTCGTTAACTTTACAAGTTATACACCATGCTGCAGTCATGTTAACAAATACCGGCCTATCCAGCTCGGCCAATGCAGCCTCAAGATGTTGTGGTGTATAAGACATAGTGTTGGCTGGAGTGATCTCTCCAGCCTTCGGGCTTTCTGAGGTCATAGCGAAATGGGCCATATAAATGACGCAAACGGAAGCCAAAAGAATAAGAACCCATTTGAGAATCCCAGACGAGTTTCGTAGGCACCATACAATAAAACCAATCAGCAAGGCACCTATCAAAGCCGCACCGGCACCATTAGGCCCGGTTTGCTGTGTCAGAACCCAGACCAGCCATATAGCAGCCATAAACATAGGAAATGATAGAACCTGTCTGAATGTTTCCATCCATGCACCGGGCTTTGGCATAAAGCGCTGTAGTGGTGGAGATAATGCCAGAAGAAGAAACGGAAATGCCAGTCCAAGCCCTAGCGTTGCAAAAATTAGCAAAGTGATGGCGGTCGGTTGGATAAGCGCATAACCAAGTGCAACAGCCATAAACGGCGCAGTACAAGGTGTGGCGACAATAACCGCAAGAACGCCTGTCATGAAATCAGCGAAATAACCGTGTCCTGATACAAAACGGGAACCTATATTGCTGAATATTTGCGGGACTTCATAAAGTCCTAGAAGATTTAACCCAATAGAAAAGAACAACCAAAATAATGCAGTAATAACAAGTGGGTCCTGTAATTGGAAACCCCAGCCAATCTGGTTACCGGCGGCTTTCAAGATAAGTAGGGCAGAGGCAAAACACAGCATTGAGACAACGACCCCGGCCGTGTAAAGCAATCCATGTGTTGTTGCTTCTTTTTTTTCTTTTGAAGAAAGTGCAACAAACCCCAGCGCTTTCATTGATAACACAGGAAATACGCATGGCATAAGGTTCAAAATTAAACCGCCGATAAATGCAAAGAAGAGAGCCGGCAATAGACCTATGAATTCGACATCTTTCGTTTCGGGACGCAAATTATCTTCCGCAATCCCAGAAATTTCCTGACGATCAGACGGCAACGTGGAAAGATCTGCATATTGTTCTTCAGATACTTGTGATGTATCCGGGGTTTCTGTTTCTAGCTGAAAAGCACGTTTCTCTCCGTTGTGGTCATATACAAGTACACCGCTAAAGCCATTTATTTCAGATAGGTTACGTGTGCCGCGGTCAAAACGAAGAGTAACGATTGAGCCATTGTCCATCTCTATGATAGGAACATCACCATTAACCATTAATCCCCATTCCTCTGGGTAAACATAAGCCTTTTTGGTGTTGGCAAGACCTGCGAGGGCTGGATTTATCCGAATATTAAGATGTGTGTCATCCTGAGTGACATTAACCTCGCCGCTGTAAATGGCAGGAAGGGCATCCCGTGCGTCTTCGAATATTGGAGCATTAACTGCGTTAGCCTGAGTTTTCACAGGCAGGCCCAAGGCAATGTTTTGGGTTTCAGGAATGCAGATTTCTTTACATACAAGTGAAGTGACGCTTCCCTCAATGACAAACATATTTTTATCAAAATTTTCCGGTACGGAAACCGTTGCCAAAAGGGTGAAGTCATCCTCGTAGCCATAATCTATAATGTCTTTGACCTTGTGCGTCTCGGGAGTAGGCCAATGAAACTCACCGATTTCCACACCATTAAGTTCTCCCCAATCGACTGTTAGCGGAATTCCCGAGTCGCCAGGATTTTTCCAATAAGAATGCCACCCCTGCCGTAAGGTTTGTTTCAAAGCAATTTCAAAACTTTGACCGGGTACTGCTGCGTCAACTGAGGCATAAATTTCTGAACTTATGTTCTTATCATTATCCTGTGCAACGGAGGGTGGCGCGAATATGATAAGAAATAGTAAAGTAAGCAGGCAATTATTTAAGAATTTCATGGGGAACAAGCCTTTAAAAATTTTAAAAATCGGTTGGTATGAATACAAAATATAAAAATTATGCTATTCATTTTTATGTACATGTTTGAATATAGCATTTTTTGAAAGTCTAAAAAGGGCTTTCCATTGAATTCTTTTTTAGGAGGTTTTAAAAATGTCTTCGTCTGCACCCCAAAAGCAAAGTAATGATGCACAGCCTTTATGGACACCATCCCAGAACAAAATTGAAAATTCAAATCTGACTAAATTTGTGGACAGCCTCGGCACTGGACAGTTTTCCGATTATCACGCATTGTGGCAGTGGACCAACGATAATCCCGAAAAATTCTGGAATCATATGTGGGATTTCGCAGGTGTAATAGGGGAAAAGGGCGATCGCGTTCTGATAAATAAGGACAAGATGCCAGGTGCTGAATTTTTTCCTGATGCTAAAATAAACTATGCAGAAAACATGTTAAAAAACCGTAGCGATAATAAAGCTATAGTTTTTAGGGATGAGCAGGGAAGCGAAACAGAGATTAGTTTTGCATTGCTCTATGATCAAGTTTCTAGATGCCGGCAATATTTGGCAGAATTAGGTGTTGGAAAAGGTGATCGGGTCGCCGGGTACCTGCCCAATATGCCGGAAACAATTGTTGCTGCGTTGGCTTCTGCGTCTCTTGGGGCTGTGTGGTCCTCGGCCTCTCCTGATTTCGGCGCGCAGGGTCTAATAGACCGTTTCTCACAAATAAAGCCAAAAGTCGTTTTTTGTGTAAATGCTTATTATTATAATGGAAAAACACATGACTGTCTTGGCAAGGTAGAAGAGCTGCAACCAACTTTAAAAGGTCTGGTTAAAACTATTGTTATTCCTTTTACGGAAGACCAGCCCGATGTTTCACAATTGGATAATGCAATTCTATATACAGATGCTATAGGGAAGTACGCGCCCAAAGAAATTGAATTTGAACGTGTGGGCTTCAATCACCCTCTCTTTATAATGTTCTCGTCCGGTACAACCGGCATACCGAAATGTATTGTACATGGACATGGTGGCACTTTGTTGCAACATGTAAAAGAGCACCTTCTTCAGTGTGATGTAAAGAAAGGCGACAATATATTTTATTTCACAACCTGTGGCTGGATGATGTGGAACTGGTTGATTACCGGATTGGCCTGTGATGCGACTTTACTATTGTTTGACGGCTCGCCCTTTTATCCAGATGGAAATGTGCTGTGGGAATTTACAAGCAAGTACAATTGCAAGATGTTTGGCACATCTGCAAAATATATTGATGCGCTGAAAAATTTCGGGATATATCCGGCACGTGATTACGATTTGTCTGCCTTGGAAATATTGACATCCACCGGTTCACCGTTAATGCATGAGAGCTTTGACTTTGTGTATGAGCATATCAAGGAAGACCTGCACCTAGCCTCAATATATGGCGGTACGGACATTATTTCTGCAAGTTTTGGTATTGGAAACCCGTGGTCACCAGTATGGCGCGGCGAGTTGCAAGGGGCTGCACTAGCAACCCCTGTCAATGTTTTCGATGACGAGGGTAATGAAATTCCGGAAGGCGGAGGGGCAGGGGAACTTGTATGCACAGGACCAATTCCTTCCATGCCTGTTGGTTTCTGGAATGATCCTGACGGCAAGCGATATAAGGCGGCCTATTTTGACCGATTTGAAAATGTATGGCAGCACGGGGATTGGGTTGAAAAAACATTACACCACGGATTAATAGTCCATGGCCGTTCTGATGCTACACTTAATCCCGGGGGCGTGAGAATAGGTACTGCCGAAATTTACCGACAGGTTGAGCAGGTTGAAGGGATTTTAGAAAGTATTGCGGTTGGACAGGATTACGAAGGAGATGTACGTGTGGTTCTTTTCGTAAGGCTTGACGAGAATACTGAACTGACCGATGATTTGAAGAAAACAATTAAGTCTAAGATTAGAAGCGGGGCATCCCCCCGCCATGTACCTGCGGTAATTGTTAAAGTCAGTGATATTCCCCGTACAAAAAGTGGAAAAATAGTTGAACTGGCTGTGCGTGACGTGATACATGGGCGAAAAGTTAAAAATGTAGAGGCATTGGCCAACCCTGAAGCGCTTGAGCTTTATAAGGATTTGCCGGAGTTATCTTAAGTACTAGAAGGTGTAACTGCGCAAATGATTCCCAAGGAAGAAGATTGCCGCCGGCGATATCGCGGCGTTTTTGATACTTTGTCGCCCAATCTGGGTGCCGAGATATTAAGGTATGGCTGGAGTAAGCCAGGTATACTTAACCTTGGTCAAGGTGAAGGCTGCCGGGTGACGCCTGATTTTATTATCGATGCAGCGATGGAAGCGGCCAAAGACGGTAAAACGTTTTATGGCCCTGTATTGGGAGTGCAAGCCTTGAGGGAAGAAATATCCGCTTATTATAAACGGATTTATGATATAGACATGCCTGTAAACCGCATCTATGTAACATCATCAGGCACCACCGCCATGCATCTTGCGCTGACATCCGTTCTCGATGAGGGCGACGAGGTTTTAGCTGTAACGCCTATATGGAAAAACTTGATGGGCGCCGTGGAACTAGCAGAGGCACGTATAAAGGAAATGCCCCTTGATTTCGATGACGAAACTGGCTGGAGTCTAGATTTGAATAAGCTCTTTGATAGCGTTTCAGAAAAAACAAAAGCCCTGTTATTGGTTACGCCCTCAAACCCGACCGGGTGGGTCATGCCTTACAACATCATAACGGAAATCGTTAAATTTGCGCGTGAAAAGGATCTTTGGATAATTGCCGATGAAGTTTATGCCCGTCTGGTGCATGATGCAAAAGCTGCTCCCAGTTTCCTGGAGGCAGCAGACCCTCTTGATAAATTGTTTGTGGTCAACAGTTTTTCAAAAGCTTGGGCTATGACAGGATGGAGGCTGGGATGGCTTATAGGGCCATCTTGTGCTGAAAACAAAATTAGGGACTTGATACTCTATGATAATTTGGGTGTTTCCAACTTCATCCAATACGGAGGTATAGCGGCTTTGAAAAACGGAGAACCTTTTATAGAAGATCAGCTCAAGCTTTGGAAAAGTAATCAGGCAAAATTGAACGACTTTTTTTGTAATTACCCGAGTGTTCTTGCCGCTCCTTCTGATGCCGGTTTTTACAGTTTTTTTAAAGTGGAAGGCGAAGAAAATTGTGTAGACTTTGCCAGGCGTCTGATAGATGAAGCAAAATTAAGTATTGCCCCCGGCATTTCATTCGGCAAAAGCACCAAGGGATGGATGAGGTTATGTTATGCGGTATCCGAGCAAAAACTAGAGGATGGGCTTAAACGTCTCTCCAGGGTTTTATAACATTTTCAGTTATCGACTATGAGGCAAAGTGTACCCAAGCGGTTTTCCGTGTCCGGGCGCACTATTTCATCAGGGTATAAGACAGCTATATCTCCGCGACGGTAAATAGTGCCGCTTTTTACGATGCCCCCGTCAAGGACAACAGCCAATCTTTTTTTCTCAGAGATGATTTTAAAAGATTGTTGTTTCCCCGGATAAAACCTTAATAGTCGGACACCTTGATTTACTTTGCTTTGTTTTCTAAGGGTGCAAATATATCCGCCATCTTCTCTTTCCATCCATTTTAATTGCGAAGCCGATACTTTCAGCGTATGGATGATATAATTTTCAAGCATGTGAGGTAGTGAAAGGGATTTAAAAAAATCTTCATAAGCATCTGAGAGCGGCTTTTCTGTCTTTTTTTGAGAAACGGATATTTTGTCAATTTTTCCGAGCATTTTCTCTAAGCAATCTTCTGAAAGCTCGGTTTGTCCGCAATGGTTCTCAAGAAGCGCTCCACCTAATGCTTCGTAAGCCCGGGCCTTTTGTCTAGCGCTCTCATTAAGTTGTAAGTGTGTGGCAAGTGCAACTGCAAGTGCCCCTTTCAACTGACCTGTGGCATAAGCCAATACCAGATTTTCATATTCATCGGAAGAGTGTACAAAATATGTTGTCATTCCTGCTCCGTGCTACTTGTAGTGGTGTTGTTTTTATAATCAAAACTTAGGGACTTATTTCCCAGAGCCTCTTTCATTTTTTGGAGACCAAGTCTGATACGGGATTTAACGGTGCCCAAAGGGAGCTTGTTCTGTTCTGCAATCTCTGCATGAGTTTTATCTTCATAAAAAGCCGAAATAAGTAGCTTTGACTGCTCTTCCGGCAAATTAGCTAATTCTTTTAAAATTTCATCTGAGGTTTGTTTTTCTGCCATTTTGTCAATGGGAAGATCTTGAGATAAATCATATAGATCGTCTGGATGAGGAGTATTTTTTTGTGTTTTACGTAGATAATCAATTTTCTTGTTTCGCGCGATGGTATAGATCCACGTGCCGGGTTGTGCTTTATCGGGGTTATATTTATCTGCGTTTCGCCAAACTGTCAGCAAGGTTTCCTGCATTAGTTCTTCGGCCAGCTCATCAGAATAGCCTCCACGCATCAGAAAATATTTCAATCGAGGTGCATAATAATTAAACAAACGGATAAAGGACGGCCTGTCCTGATTTTCTGCAATCTCTGACAATAAAAACCTGGCATTTTCTGCAGATAGCTCGTTATTAACAGCATTATCAGAAGTTTGTATATATTTGTTGTCCAGAGTGTCGACCATTTATATATTAAAGCCTAACTCAAGCTATGGGTAAAGCGAATAAACTTATGCCATGTTGCTATAGAAGTTTTTCTTCCAAAAACTTGACTTGGGTGAGTAAGGCTTCTAAGTAATAGGCTTGTAAATTATCTATGGAAAAGAAAAGTATGACTTTAGTTAGAAATGTCAGAGATTTCACAAAGCTGAGCCTTTTAGGTGTGGCTGTTCTTGTTTTGTCGGCAGGACAATCACAAGCGCAAAACGAACCCGAAATGGTTTCTGTTCACGGCAACTGGACGGCTTATACGGTAATGGAAGACGGCAAAAAGGTCTGTTACATGGTGTCCCGCCCCCAAAAAGATGAGGGTAATTACTCGAAACGCGGCGATATCTTTGCATTAATTACGCACAGACCATCGGAAAACACAAATAACGTGTTCAGCTATATGACTGGGTATCCATATAAGAGTGACAGTGAAGTTACGCTTACAATAGATGGAGAAGCATTTGCGTTGTTTACATACGAAGAAAGTGCATGGGCACCTGATTCAAAAACAGATAAAAGGCTATCCGATGCCATACAGTCTGGCTCGACAATGATTGTTAAGGGTGTTTCTTCACGAGGAACAAATACGACTGACACATTTTCACTTAAAGGATCAAGTGCAGCTCACAAGGCTATCTCTGATTCGTGTGGCATTTGAAATAAAATTAAGGAATAGTTAAATAGCTAACAATAATATAGAGAGTATGTAAAAAAATCCTTGTAGAGGTCTGTTATCTCCCATATGCTGTATGAGTAGATTATAAACTAACAGGCAAAAACTTTCGTTTCACATACCAGAACCTGTAATTCATGATAAAAAAGATATTTAAAAACCCTATGGGTCACACATCTTCATCTATAACGAAAACCTTCATTGGTTTAACCAAGCGCGTATCCAGCCATACTGTAAATACATTTTGGCTCAAGGATCGTTACATCCGCACTCGCGATGGCCGTTTGCGCTTTCGCTGTAAAGCGGCGGCCTCAGTTTGTGTTGTAGCACTTTCAATGACGGTAGCACCACATGTTCTCCATTCACATACGACTGGCAGCGCAGAAAGTTTCGCATTGGCTAGTATGTCTCCTTCACTTGGTGTGGATAAACACGCAGGTGACAGTATCCATCCAGGTTTTTCAATGGCTGATGCAGAGGCCGCGGCTGAAAAATCAGAACGTGTGGCAAGTCTTGTAACCCGCGCTCATGTTATCAAAGCCAAACCGGTCAAGCTGGATCCGGTGGATATGGATCTTGAAATTAACAGTGGTGACACTTTGGCTGGAAGCTTGCAAAGAGCAGGTGTAAATGCCGCCGAATCCTACAGCATCGTTAAGGCCGTTTCTAAACATTACGATCCGCGCCTTATTCGTCCAGGGCAAAATGTGCGCATTCAAATGCAACCTCAGAATAATGAGTTGAAACTAAGTAAACTTGAACTGGCATCGGACCCAATTCGTACAATTGTTATTGAGCGCGAAAAAGACGGAGCCTTCAAATCAGAAATAGCAGAAAAAGAAATCGTCCAGGAAATGGCGGCAGCCCGTGCTGAGATAAAAAGCTCCCTTTATGGCTCTGCTGCCAAAAATGGTGTGCCCGATCCTATCATCGCACAGGCTATAAAAATTCTTTCTTGGTCTATCGACTTCCAACGTGACATCAAGCAAGGCGATACTTTTGAAGTTCTTTATGACACCTTCATGACTGATGATGGCCAATATGTTAGAAGCGGTGAGCCATATTATATCAAGTTGAAGCAGTCAGGTGAGGAAATGGCCTTTTACCGTCACGAATTTGAAGGTGGACGTATAGGATATTTCAAAGCCGATGGTCATAGCGCTAAAAAAGGTCTTCTGAGCACTCCTGTGGATGGAGCCAGAATGTCTTCAGGGTTTGGCATGAGACATCACCCTGTGCTTGGCTATAGCAAGATGCACAAAGGAACAGATTTTGCGGCACCGACAGGAACACCTATCTATGCAGCCGGTGACGGTGTAATAGAAAAAGCTAGCCGCTTTGGTGCTTACGGAAATTATGTTCGCATTCGTCACAATGATAATATAAAAACAGCTTATGCTCATATGAGCCGTTTCGGTAAGGATGTAAAATCTGGTAGTACCGTAAAACAAGGCGAAGTAATTGGTTATATAGGTACAACAGGTCGATCAACTGGCCCTCACCTTCATTATGAAGTGTTATTGGACGGAACACAGGTTAATCCTAATTCAGTTAAAATACCTACTGGAGAAGTCCTTGCAGGAGCAGAGTTAAATAAATTTAAGTCCACTGTCGCAAGCTATGAAAAGCAATTCAAGAAACTTATTGGTACACTTAAATTCGCTTTTAATATGACGGAAGAAGCCGACTCTTAAAATAACTAGATATAGTTAGAGTTCATGAAAATCCGCCAATGAATGTAGGCGGATTTTTATATAACTACCTGTTTCTCCAAAATCTTAAATAATAAATATATAGAAGAACGATAGCCATGCTGTACCAGAAAATAGCATACATTAAATGATTGTTATTAGGGAAAACGCGCTCTGTAGAAGATATTATCCGATCATTTTGTGTCGCAGCTGTTTCATCCAGATAAAAAACAACTGGCAGTAAATCAGGCAGATTTTTAGAAACAGCAATCTCATCAGGGTCCAGGTATATCCAAAGATTTTTTGAAGGGGCGTTTCTTGGACCAAAATCCCAAGGCACTTTCGGTGTTCTTGCTGTACCTACTAAACTAACCTTTCCGGTCCTCCATGTTTTTTTTCTGTTTAAAATAATACTGTCTGATGTTTCCATCCATCCCCGGTCAACAAGAATTGTTCCACCCCCTTGAAGTTTGAAAGGGGTTATAACATCGTAGCCGAACTTTCCTTTGAACCGCCTCGGGCCAACAGTAATCTCTTTTGAAAAATCGAATTGTCCGGTAATAAACCCGCGCTTCAAGTTATTGTCTTCAATAGTCAGCAAGGTTTTAAAATCCAAAGGATAACGGGCAGCATCTTTTTTGTATTCAGATGATAGGTTTGATATGAGCTCATTTTTCCAGTCGAGTCGATAAACCTGCCATGTGCCAAGTCCTATCAAAATAAAGACCGAAAGGCATGTAAAGAGTGTCGCAAAATAAGGAAATCTTGTTTTTTTAATCCGCATCTGTCCAGTCGCTTCGTCTATATTGATACTGTAGGGCGATCACAAATGATTTTAATGGTTTTAGCAATCCGATTGTAAGTACGAGAGTTGCAATTGTCCATATAACGGCGTGAGCCATGAGTGAAGGTTCAAAATAAACCTCCACCAGCAAGGCAAGTGGAACAAGTAGAAAACCTAAAACGAAAATAAGAAATACTGCAGGTCCATCAGCGCTATCATGCTGCCCTAACTTCAAGCCGCAAATGGGACATTTATCTTTAACATCCAATGTGTATCGGGATTTAAAAATCCCGCTCTTGGCGCATTTAGGGCATTTGCACTTTAATGCATTAAAAAGCAGGATTTTGGAATCGGTCATTGATTATCCAGAACTATCCACCGACACCGATTTGGTTGCCCCACCAATAAATAGCAATAAAAAGGAAAAGCCAGACAACATCAACAAAGTGCCAATACCATGCAGCGGCCTCAAACCCAAAGTGCTTTTCAGGCGTAAAGTGACCTTTTTTACATCTTCTCCAACATACAAAGAGGAAAACAGTCCCGATAAAGACGTGGAAACCATGAAATCCTGTCGCCATAAAGAAAGTCGAAGAATAAACACCTTCCGTAAATCCGAAATGTGCGTGCATATATTCGTAAACCTGAAAGCAAAGAAATATTACACCAAGAAGAACAGTAATACCCAAAGCTTTGGCGGCCTGATCATTCTGCCCTTTAACTATGGCATAATGCGCCCAGGTTACTGTACAGCCTGACAACAATAAGATCATAGTCATAAGCAAGGGGAGGCCAAATGCTCCTATAACTTCAATATGGGGTGGCGGCCACGATCCCATGTTATATTCTTCCATTCGCGTAAATTGCCGGAGATCCTCTACAAAAAGGCTGGCATCGAAAAATGCCCAGAAGAAAGCAACGAAGAACATAACCTCAGAAGCAATAAACAAAACCATACCGTAACGCAGTCCGATCTCTGCAATAGGGGTATGGGCCTTCTCAGTAACTGACTCGAAAATTACATCTTTCCACCAATAAAACATCACAGCTAAAATAGACAGAACGCCTAAAGGCAGTATGATTTTACCGATATTGAAATCCATAACAGATATTTCATGCGCAAAAAATATTACGCCCAAGGCAAAAAGGCCACCTGCAAAAGAAGCCACTAAAGGCCATATACTGGGTCTTACGATGTGGTAAGGGTGAGGTTTTCCTGTGCTACCATATGCATCATCTGTGCTTAAAACGGGGGTGTGATCGGAACTCATAATTGATTTACATCCTTTTGATTCTTCATCTAATTAACTGGGGCATTGTAAAAGTCTTCCATCGCTTCATCAAGCGTCTTTGTATTACTTTCGAAAAAAGTATAAGACAAGGTAATAGTTGTAACATCTTCCATGCCTCGATCTTGGTCAAGTTCGGGATCAATGTAGAAAACGACAGGCATGATCATTTCCTCGCCGGGTGCAAGACTTTGTTCTGCGAAGCAAAAGCATTCAATTTTGTGAAAATACTTTCCAGTCTTTGGTGGTGCTACATTATAAAGGGCTGTACCGGTTAAAGTATTATTCGAAATATTCTTAGCTCGGTAAGATACAAGCGTCTGCTTGCCCAGTTGAGTAACGATTTCATGCTGCTCGGGTTTAAACTCCCAATTCAGGTTTGGTGATACATCAGCGTTGAAAAAAACCCGTATTTCGCGGTCGAGAATGACATCAGGTGCAGAGGATGCTGTCTGGGTTGTACCGCCAAAGCCCGTGACCTGACAGAAAAGCGTGTATAAAGGTACAGATGCAAATGCAAGACCAACCATTGCGGCAACAGCAATGAAAACGCTGAGAAGTGTTTTTGTGTTTTTATTCATCTCTTTCCATCACCAGTCCTGCAAAAGTTTGCTTGGTTGGCATGACCTCTAGCGTATTGATATTTACATGTGGTGGTAGAGTTGATGCCCAAAATACCGTTTCAGCTATATCTTCTGCCGTCAAAGGCGTCGTATTGGCGTACACAGCATCTGCACGGTCTTTATCACCCTTAAACCTCTCAAAAGAAAATTTGGTCTCTACCATGCCAGGTTCTATGTTAGAAACCCGTATGTTTGTACCTTGTAAATCTGCACGCATAGCAAGCGTAAATTGCTTTACAAATGCTTTTGTGGCGCAATATACATGACCACCAGGATAGGGCCAATTACCGGAAATTGAACCGATATTTATTACATGCCCTTTTTGCCGATTAGCCATACCCTTCAAAATGATGTTTGTTACGCGCACCAGCCCGGTAACATTCATGGAAATCATGTTTTCCCAGTCTTCTAATAGTGCATCTTGCGCTTTATCAAGTCCAAGCGCACCCCCGGCATTATTAATGAGCAGGTCGATCTTTTCAAACAGAGGAGGAATGGATGACAATGCCTCTAAAGTAGCTTGCTTGTCTGTTACATCAAAAACGAGAGGGTATGTTTCAACGTCTAATTCTTCGCATAACTCTTCTACCTTGGCTTTATTGCGGCCATGGACAATAATTTGACAGCCTATTTCTTCATAGCGTCTGCAAAAAGCTTTTCCAAAATCCCCGGTCGCACCGGTAATCAAAACTGTTGAGGGCTGGTAAGTCATATGAACTCCTCGGGACTATTATGCAGGTGTGCTGGCCATCATCTTTATTACAGCGATGAGGAATATAAGTGCACTCCACCCCACAACCATAGCAAGTATGATGTAGTTCGATTTCTTCTTTTTCTTGTGTAATTCGGTGTCAGTTGTCATGTACCTATATATGTTGCATGCAGGGCTTGGAGGCAAGAAAAAACTTTAAATAGAGGCATCTATAATAAGAGCGAGGAAAAGCGCAAAAAGGTAAAATACTGAATATCCGAACATGCGTTTTGCCTGTTTATGAGATCCTTCTTTTTCCCGCAAGGTCATAACAGCTGTAAAGATGAAAAATCCGCTTAATATAAATGCGGAAGCTCCATAAATCTCTCCACTGTAACCTAAAAGGCTGGGTGCCAGTGTTAAGGGAAAGAGAAGGAGTGTGTAGACAAGCATCTGAAGTTTTGTTGATTTCTCCCCTGCCGTTACTGTCATCATCGGGATGTTAGCTGCCTTATAATCGGAGTTTGCAAATAATGACAAAGCCCAGAAATGCGGGGGAGTCCAGATAAAAATAATGGCAAACAAAATTAACGGAAAACTTGAGATGCTGCCCGTTGCAATTGCCCATCCTATGACAGGTGGGAACGCTCCTGCCGCACCGCCAATCACAATATTTTGTGGGGTACGCGGCTTTAACCATATCGTGTATATCACAACATAGAAAAAGCTGGCAAAAGCCATGATAGAGGCCGCTACGAAGTTACTGCTTAAACCCATCATCATAAAGGCGGCAAGGGATGCAAAAATAGAAAAGCCCAAGGCATTGTCAGGATCAATTTTACCCCTCGGCAAAGGTCTATTCTTTGTCCGCTTCATCAATGTGTCGAGATCGCGCTCATACCACATATTAAAAGCACCAGCGGCCCCTGACCCAAGTGCAAGAGCTATCATAGATATAATTGCGAGAAGGGGATGAATTTCATTATAAGGTGCAACCCAGAACCCCGCAAAACCCGTAAACACGACAAGGCTCATAACCCTTGGTTTCAAGAGGCTATAGTAATCTTTCAGGGATGTCTCGCCTGCCTGCTCAGCGGCAATTTCAAGGCTATAATCACTCATACAGACATCTTTATCAAAAGTTTTAGCTAAAAAGAAGTATAAAGATAGCAGGATTGTTGAATGCCATGGCAATTTTACCATGGAAATAAAAAAGCCGCCCATATTAATAGGCGGCTTTTTTAGCATTCTATAATTT
This sequence comes from Alphaproteobacteria bacterium, assembly GCA_002701555.1. Taxonomy (GTDB): domain Bacteria; phylum Pseudomonadota; class Alphaproteobacteria; order Micavibrionales; family Micavibrionaceae; genus UBA2137. The sequence continues at coordinate 14,042 of NZVS01000050.1, forward strand.
TATTTTACGGTCGGTTGTATTTCAAACTGGTGGAAAGGAGGAGGTGACGTCAACGTCCATTCCAGTGTCATAACATTAGGTTGTACGTTCCAGTAATTCCCCTCTACACGACGTCCAAAGAAAAGCGTGTAGAAGACGATAAAGACAAAAAATAATGTTGCCCCACCTGATATATAAGACCCAATACTGGACACCTCATTCCATCCTGCATAGGAATCCGGATAGTCAGGATAGCGTCTTGGCATACCTGATAATCCCAAGAAATGTTGTGGGAAGAAAACAAGGTTTACACCTATGAATGTAATCCAGAAATGTAACTTACCCATCCATTCTGGATATTGGCGACCAGACATTTTGCCGATCCAGTAATAAAATCCTGCAAATAGGGCAAATACAGCGCCAAGTGAGAGAACATAATGGAAGTGGGCAACCACGTAATATGTATCATGAAGGGCAATATCCATACCACCATTGGCAAGGACAACCCCGGTTACACCACCTACAGTAAAGAGGAAGATAAAGCCGATGGCCCAGAGCATAGGCGTTTTAAATTCAATGGAGCCGCCCCACATTGTCGCAATCCATGAGAAAATTTTAATTCCCGT
>NZVS01000051.1 GCA_002701555.1 Alphaproteobacteria bacterium
TTGTAGAACGTGGCAGCATACCATATTCGGCAGTAACCCAACCCTTTCCGCTGTTTTTCATCCAGCCCGGAACCCGTTCTTCAATAGTTGCAGTGCATAAAACGTGTGTATCACCACATTTCACGAAACATGATCCTTCTGCATGTTTTGAAAAGCCTGGTTCAAAAATAATGGGGCGCATCTGGTCAAGATTACGGGAGGATGGTCGCATGTTTATCTCCATGTTTAAAAAAGTGGTTCTACAATAGTTATTCAGCTGCGCATCAAAACAATCATCTGAATAATTGTCAATCGCCGTTAGAAAAATTATACTGTTCTTTATGTTACCTAATTTAAACGACAGACAACTCGATATTTTCCGGTTTGTAGTAGACAACTATTTACAAACAGGATCGGCTGTTGGCTCCCGCACAATTTCTGATGGCGGACGGATAACCTTATCCCCCGCAACAATACGTGCGGTACTTGCAGACCTCGAAAACGAAGGTTTTTTATATGCCCCCCATACATCAGCGGGTCGCATGCCTACAGATTTGGGCCTGAGGTATTACATCGACGGATTACTTGAAATTGGAAATTTAACCAAAGAAGAACAAAAAAGCCTCGAGGAAGCCTGTAAGCAAGATGAAACCTCTTACCGTGAACTTTACGAGCAAGCCGGTACAGCCCTTTATGGGTTGTCACAAACAACTAGTCTGGTTGTTGCGCCCACTAAGGACAAACCTTTAAAACAAATTCAATTCGTAAGGTTGGAAGCCGAAAAAGCGCTTGTTGTTCTTGTTCACCAGGACGGGTCAGTTAGTAACAGACTAATGTCACTCAACCCGAGCCTTCCTGATTCAGCTTTGATGCGTGCGTCTAATTTTTTAAATGACCATGTTCGCGGCAAAACTTTGTCGGGTTTGAAAACCTATATTGCTGCTGAAATCAAAAAACATAAAAATTCAATAGACCGCCTTACCCAAAGCCTTATTGAATCTGGATTAGCGTCTCCTGCATCTGGTAGTAAGTCAGGATTTATAGTCGTAAGAGGACAGTCAACACTCCTGAACAACCTTGAAAACTCTGCGCGACTGGAAGAGGTAAGTGATTTATTTGCTATGCTGGAGGAACAAGAGACGATTTCAAAACTTCTAGACACAACACGTGATGCAGACGGTGTTCAAATTTTTGTCGGCACTGAAAACAAAGTTTTTGCAAGATCAGGCTGGTCGATGATTTTATCGCCCTATAAAAGCAATGATGGAAATATCGTCGGCGCATTAGGCGTAATCGGCCCCACACGCTTGAATTATGGGCGTATCATCCCTATGGTGGATTACACTGCACGAATAATGGAAAAATTATTGCGTGGTAAGTAAACTGAATTTAGTTTGCAATCGTAGATATAAAAGAGGGTTAGATAACAAGGATAGTAAAATGGAAAACAGCGAAAATAATAATGATATTCCAGAAGGCTTTGATGAGCCAACAGGCCCTTTTGCGAAAAGAAATAAATCCACGCCGGGTGGACTAGAATCCTATGATTCTTTCGCCGAAGCCGATGCACAAGCGGCATTCGACCGCGAACAGGAATTAGAAGAACAAGACAGCGATGCTGACAGCGCTCCTGCAGAGCACGACCGCGTTGCCGAGCTTGAACAAGAAGTTGCCAAGATGAAAGATCAGGCATTGCGTGCCTTAGCAGAGGCAGAAAACGCCCGACGTCGCGCGACAAAAGACCGCGAAGATGCCTCACGATTTGCAGTAAGTGGCTTTGCCCGCGACCTGCTGGCAGTATCTGACAATTTGCGTCGCGCACTAGAATCTGTTCCTGAAGATGTCAGCGGGGCATCTGACCAGTTCACGAATTTACTAGCAGGCGTTGAGGCTACAGAGCGTGAGCTTCTTAAGATTTTTGAAAAACACGGTATTCAGAAAATTGCTCCTATGGATGAAAAGTTTGATCCTAACTTTCATGAAGTTATGTTTGAGGCGCCTATGCCAGATAAAGAGGCAGGTACAGTTATTCAAGTCATGGAAGCAGGTTATATACTCAACGGTAGATTGATCCGCCCGGCACGCGTAGGCGTTGCAAAGGGCGACGCCGCCTCCGGCAATACTATTAATGAAAGTGTTTAAGCCGGCCACGATTTAAATTGACATAACATTAAGCAGTGCTTATTCTCACGCTCTATGGGAATAAACAAATTAAGCATTTCTTTTTCAACGGCTGTAACGGCAGCCGCATGCTTGTTAGTACCTTCTGCATCGGCAGCCCAGGAAAACGGGTATCATGACTTTATATCTTCACTGCCTTCTCCGTCAGATTTTGTTAAAGATCAGGGAATAAAATATTCTTCTGATACGATGGAGTGGATTGAAGATGTAGGAAAAGACGTAAAAGTAATTGAGAGCGGCAGTCAAGATTACGAGCTTTTTTGCCAGATCCGCTCTTCTGTGTGCAATTCTGTCGCTTTGTTTCTGACACCGGTGCCGATATACTCTTTAGGCCCTTCACAAGAAGACATTGCCAATGGTGAAAATACCCATTTTATTATAACCCCCAGAAACACAGAAAAAAGCATGTCGTTTTTCCACGAACTTCAACATTACAAAGACCGCATTGAGCATGGTGATGCAAATGATAGTCAGTCAAAATTTGAGCGTGAAATATCAGCAGACCGACTAACATATAGTGTTCTCACACGTGAATTTGGTTTAGAAACAGCAGAACTTCTTACCGCCATGCGGGCATTGAAAGGCCCGACAGATGCACTTCATGATTCAAGTTCTCAACTGGGTTTAAGCGACATAATATCAATTGATTACGATACCCATAGTAAAGTTCGGTACAGAGTAAACAGTCTTGGAGAAGCCTGCACTTATGGTAGGCGCAATGATGTGACTTTTTCACCCCTCCATCGTTATACGCAGTTGAAACTTTGTTTCAAGGACATGAACTTTACTGCAGACGAAGAAATGAAAGAAGAAAAAGACGGTGTTAGACAAAGATATATAAACGCATATAACACCCTTTATCCTGAGGCTGACTTATCTCTCACGCCTACGGGATAAAATAAAAATACTTTCCATGTCATCCAGATTTGATTTTTCCGCGTATATAGTTATGTTGAAAGTCGACGGAAATGCCTATTTTAGGGTTTTCAAGGCTTCAAATACGCTTTAAAAGCTGTATATTGATTTGTACTTAACAATTTCAATATCGTTTTTAAACGGAAGTTATGACGGTGCCCTTATGGGGCTGACATGAATTTGCCAATAGAAAGAGAGTAAAAATGAGTAAAGTAATTGGTATTGACCTCGGAACAACAAATTCCTGCGTAGCAGTAATGGATGGTTCTGAACCTCGTGTAATCGAAAATTCAGAAGGTGCACGGACAACGCCGTCCATGATTGCCTTTACAAAAGACGGCGAGCGTTTGGTTGGGCAACCTGCAAAACGCCAGGCTGTTACTAACCCGGAAAACACTTTATATGCGGTAAAACGTCTTATTGGGCGTCGCTTTAAAGATGCTGAGACGCAAGATCTTGCCAAAAAAGCGCCTTTTAAAATAGTCGAAGGCGATAATGGCGATGCATGGGTTGAAATTGACGGCGAAACATACGCCCCTGCTCAGCTATCTGCGATGATTTTGGGTAAGATGAAGGAAACAGCGGAAAGCTTCCTTGGCTCAGAAGTTACACAAGCCGTAATTACCGTTCCAGCCTATTTTAATGATTCACAGCGTCAAGCAACCAAAGATGCCGGTAAGATAGCAGGACTGGAAGTGCTTCGTATAATAAACGAACCTACTGCAGCGGCACTTGCCTATGGTCTTGATAAGAAAAAATCCGGTACTGTTGCCGTTTATGACCTGGGTGGAGGTACGTTCGACGTGTCCATTCTGGAAATAGGCGACGGTGTTTTTGAAGTGAAATCCACTAATGGAGATACTTTCCTTGGTGGGGAGGACTTTGATATCCGCATCATTGATTACTTAGCCGATGAGTTCAAGAAAGAAAACGGTATTGATCTTAGAGATGACAAGCTTGCCTTGCAGCGTCTGAAAGAAGCTGCTGAAAAAGCAAAAATTGAATTATCATCTGCAACACAAACCGAAGTTAATCTGCCTTTTATCACGGCTGATTCCTCTGGTCCTAAGCACTTGAATATCAAGTTGTCACGCGCCAAACTTGAAGCACTTGTCGATGATTTGGTCCGCCGTACTATCGAGCCATGCAAATCCGCATTGAAAGATGCCGGTATCAAAGCATCCGAAATCGATGAGGTTGTACTTGTTGGTGGTATGACACGTATGCCGAAAATTATTGATACTGTTAAAGAATTTTTTGGCAAGGATCCTCATAAAGGCGTTAACCCTGATGAAGTTGTTGCCGATGGTGCAGCAATTCAGGGTGGTGTTTTGCAGGGTGATGTGAAGGATGTTCTTCTTCTTGATGTAACACCATTGTCTTTGGGTATCGAAACGCTTGGCGGTGTGTTCACAAGGTTGATTGAGCGCAATACAACGATCCCGACCAAGAAAAGCCAGACATTCTCAACAGCAGAAGATAATCAAACGGCTGTGACTATCCGGGTCTTCCAAGGTGAGCGTGAGATGGCAGCAGACAACAAGGTTCTTGGGCAATTTGATTTGGTGGGCATACCCTCTGCACCACGAGGCGTCCCCCAAATCGAGGTGACTTTCGATATTGATGCTAACGGTATTGTTCAGGTCTCGGCCAAAGACAAAGCCACTGGCAAGGAACAGCAAATTCGTATTCAAGCCTCTGGTGGCTTAAGCGACGAAGATATCGAAGGTATGGTCAAGGATGCCGAAGCCAATGCCGATGCTGATAAAAAACGTCGTGAAGCCGTTGAAGTCAAAAACCAGGCTGAAAGCCTCATCCATGCGACAGAAGGCTCTCTCAAAGAACTGGGCGATAGTGTTGACACAGCCGATAGAGAAGCCGCTGAGAAAGCAATTGAAGAATTGCGCGCCACTTTGGATAGCGATGACAAAGACGCTATACAGGCCAAACTTGATGCTCTTCAAAAAGTGTCAATGAAAATTGGCGAGGCTGCCTATAGAAAGGCTCAGGAAGATGCCGCAGCAGAAGGTGCGCCTGATGCAGATGCAGCAGACACTGCAGATGCCAGCTCTAAGTCGGACTCTAAGGAAGATGTTGTCGATGCCGACTTCACTGATTTATCTCTGGATGATGATGACGAAGACGATGCAAAGGGTAAAACTGCCTAATTACGCAAATGATTTAACCCGCTTTTCAAAAGCGGGTTAAACTTTTTTCAAAGAAAATTTGAAGACTTATGAGTAAAGATTATTACGACATTCTAGGAGTTGATAAAAAGGCCGATGCTGATGAGCTTAAAAAAGCTTACAGGAAACTTGCGCTTAAATATCACCCTGACCAAAACAAGGATAACCCGGAAGCGGAAGCCAAGTTTAAGGAGTTAAACGAAGCTTATGATATATTAAAAGATCCTCAAAAAAGATCAGCATATGATCAATATGGAGAAGCTGCTTTTTCAGGTGGTATGGGAGGTCCGGGAGGCCCTGGTGGCGGTGGCTTTAATCCACGTGATTTCTCAGGCTTTGGTTCTGCTTTTTCTGATATATTCGAAGACATGTTTGGCGGTGGAATGGGTGGTGGACGTAACAACGGGCCTGCCAGAGGCGCGGATATGCAGTTCACCATGGAAATCTCGCTTGAAGATGCTTTCAAAGGCAAAGATGCCAAAATGAAAGTTCCGTCTGTTGAAAAATGTAGTAAATGTAAGGGTACAGGCTCCAAATCTTCCGGTGGAAGTCAGACATGTACAACTTGTGACGGGCGAGGCCGCGTTCGCGCTCAACAAGGTTTCTTTACGGTTGAGCGTGCTTGTCCCACCTGCCACGGGGAAGGCGAAGTTATTACAGATCCTTGTGAGGCGTGTAATGGGCAAGGTCGCGTCAGAAAAGAAAAAACATTACAGGTCAACATTCCTTCCGGGATTGATCAAGGCAGACGTATAAGGCTTGCCGGGGAAGGTGAAGCCGGGCATAAAGGCGGTCCAAGCGGCGATCTTTACGTGCTTATCGGTATTAAACCACATAAGTTCTTTAAACGTGAAGGATCGGATCTATATTGTCGTGTCCCCGTCCCTATGACGAAGGCCGCCATGGGAGGATCTGTTGAAGTTCCGACAATTGAAGGCACGCGCGCAGGCGTTAAAATTCCGGCCGGAACGCAAACAGGCCAGCAATTTCGCCTGAAAGGCAAAGGCATGACCGTTCTGCGGTCTTCCCAACGCGGTGACATGTATATTGAAATCTTTGTCGAAACACCAAAGAATCTTGATAAAAAGCAAAAAAGCCTCATGACCGAGTTGGATGAAACTTTGGCAAAATCAGGTAAGCATTATGATGAAAGCGAAGGTTTTTTCCAAAAGGTCAAAGACTTATGGTCAGACTTGAAAGAGAGTTAATCAAAACTCCGCGCCTTCATCTCGAAGCAGTTTCTCCTTAACATCAACACCCCAAGCGTAATTTCCAACCCCTCCATCGGAAGGCAACACGCGGTGGCACGGTATTAAATAGGCCAAAGGGTTTTTGGCCATAGCCTGCCCTATTGAACGCGCAGCACGGGTGTTACCTGCCTTGGTTGCTAAATCTCTATACGTTAGAGTTTCGCCCGGTCGTGTTCTCGCAAGAGCCTGCCATGCACGAAGATAAAATTCTGTCCCTTTAAGCAAAACAGGTATGATATAACCCGCGTCCTCGCCACCCATCATAGCGTTAATCTGTTCAGCGTGTTCATTACTTTTACTGACAGCTTTGCTGATTTTTGCATCCGGATAAACTTTCTGAATGCGCTCCACAGCTTGTGCCTCTTTGCCTTTTTCAATGAACGCCAGATAGCATAATTGCTCGCCATGCAAAGCACTTATCATTGGTCCATATGAAGTCTTAAAAAGACTTAAGGTCAGATTTGAAGGCCCGCCTTTTCCTTCAAGGGTCTGAAGGGCCATATAAGATAAATTTGGTTTCATAGATCTTATTATGCAGGAAACAGCTATGTCTGGACAAGATGAAAGCTGTCTTTTATACAGAAACTGATATGAAGAAAAATGATGTGAGAACCTTTTTTGAAAGGTTGGAAGAAAGAAATCCCGAACCTGTTGGTGAATTAAATTACAACAATTCTTTTACCTTGCTTGTTGCCGTCGTTTTATCTGCTCAGGCGACAGATAAAGGGGTTAACAAAGCAACTAAAAAACTTTTCGAAATCGCTGATACACCTGAAAAAATGTACGCCCTAGGCGAGGATGGCATTCGCAATCATATTAAGACCATTGGCCTCTATAACGCAAAAGCTGCAAATGTTTATAAATTATGCAACCAGTTAATAGATAATCATAGTAGCCAAGTTCCTGAAACACGTGAAGAACTTATAAAGCTGTCAGGTGTTGGGCGAAAAACGGCAAACGTTGTTCTTAATATCGCTTTTGGACAACCCACAATCGCAGTTGATACCCATATCTTCCGTGTATCAAACAGAACAGGACTTGCACGTGGCAAAACAGTTGAGAAGGTTGAAGAAAAACTTGAGAAAGTTATTCCTGATGAATTCCGCCTTCATGCGCATCATTGGTTAATATTGCATGGGCGCTATATTTGTAAAGCAAGAACACCTGATTGCGCCAACTGCCCGGTTATAGATTTATGTGCTTTTAAAGATAAGGTTTTATGAAAGCGTTTCGTCTGCCAAAGCAAGCTGCATTGAGCTTGGCTTCTTGTTGTTCTTCTCATCCAATAGACTTTGAAAACATTCGCTTTGTTCAGCTTCAGTGTTCATAGGTATTGCAAAATCAGACATTTTTTCCGCAATTACTGCATCACGCGATCTCATGCGGAAACCATTCAACTGGCTGGCTTCTATCCCTGAGTTGTTGTTAACGGTAAAGTAAAAGTCAGCCACGCATATTTGAGATCTATACTGTTTAACAACAACATCCTCGTCTTTTCGCTCAAATGCCGGGTCTGACAGAAGCCTGGTTACATCAGCCCCTTTTAAACTCAAAAGAGTTTTGGGCTTATATGATATTTTTGAAATTAAGAAGCTATCCGCCTCAGTTATATTCGGGTTGGCAAGTGCCGTAACAATCGAATAATTGGGAGGGTAGACTAAATTCTGGTTTTTAGCCTGAACATCTTGCAATGATCCTGTAATGAAATAGAGGCCTGCAACGAATAACACCAGTGTGAGTGGAGCAGCAAAGGATGAGCGTTGAAATTTAGCAACGGCCGAATTCCTTGCTATACGGCGGTTCGCTTGAAGAGTTCTTTTGTGCACCCTTCTCTGAAACCCACCTAGACCTTTTGCCAGATCATCCATGTTTTTAATAATGGATGATTCGGGTAAATATTTTTTTAATTTGCTAATGCTGTGCATTACATTTCGCAGAAACATCTGTTTCTGCCTCTTGCTCTATAAGCCTTTACTTACCGGCAGCTTTACGTGCGCTTGAAAAATCAGCACCACCATCTTTACCGGTAGATGTTTTTGAATCCCCAGCAGACGCATTAAGTGGGGACAAAGTTCCATCCAGCTTCGCACCTGCCTCAATTGACAGTTCTCCGTAAGTAATTGTACCTGTAACAGAGCCTGTTGACTTAACATTTAAACGGCCACTTATTGTAATATCACCTTCAAAACGGCCTGCGATCGTCGCTTGCTCTATTTCGACAGTACCATAGAAAGTACCGGCTGAAGAAATTTCAAGAACTTTTGCACCTTTCAATGCCGCTTCAACTGTTCCCTCAACCAAAAGATGATCACAGGACTCAATCTCCCCTGACATGGTAATACCTTCACCGATTGTCAAACGTCTGCCACCTGTGCTTGCGCCTGCAGATGGTGTAGTTCCTGTTGTACCGCTCGCCGCATATGGTGTTGGGTTATATGTACCATATGAAGGTGTTGCCGGACGAGGAGTTGTCTCAGGTCTCTGGAAAGGGCTGGACGATGAGGGTATACCAACTTTGTTTGTATCTGTTGAAGAAGTCTCTGTTGAAGAGGTTTTAGTGTCTTCTGTTTTGGTATCCTGCTCAGGTGTCATGTCGGTCTTGTCCTTTCCAGTAAAAGTAGATGTGGGAGATGTGTTTTCAATATCTGTCGCCGCGGTTTCCGCAGTTTCAGCTTTAGGTGTATTTTGTTCTGTGGCGGTTGCTTCAGTTCCCGACTTTTTGTCGGCATCCAGGTCAAATGAGGTTTGGTTTGTATTGGCAGGAGATGATTTAGAAGCCGTATTTGTGGTTTTGTCATCTACATCTTTTTCAGTTTCAGTATTTTGAGTATCACTCGTTTTTGGCCTATGAAACATACATCCTCACTCCATTTAACTTTTGCTGTTATAAAAACAGCAAAGCCATGACTTAAAATTTTAGTATTGGCGGGCACAATAACACGAGATTTCCGGCTCGCGCAAGCTTTTTAGAAGGCTTCACCCAGCAGAATTCAAATAATTATAGATTTTCTCTGCCAATTGTCTGGATATACCTTCAACACTTATTAAGTCGTCTATAGCTGCTCTTTCCACCGCTTTTGCAGACCCGAAGTGATGCAACAGTTCTTTTTTTCTTTTTGCACCTATTCCCGGCACATCATCAAGACGAGACACACTAATATCTTTTTTACGCCTAGTACGATGCGCTCCTATTGCAAATCTATGGGCCTCATCCCTGAGCCTTTGTAGGTAAAAAAGAACCGGATCATTGACTTCAAGTTGAAAACTGTCTTGCCCCTCCCTGTGAAATTGCTCCCGGCCTGCATTACGGTCAGGCCCTTTTGATATAGCTACAATGTTTAGATCATCTTTGAGGTCAAGGTCTTCAAGCACAGATAGAACAGAAGACAACTGCCCTTTCCCACCATCTATCAGGACAAGATCGGGTTTATTCTGGGTGGCGGAATCGGGATCCTCCTCAATTTCTTTCTTAAGCCTGGAAAAACGTCGCTCCATAACCTCTCTCATCATGCCAAAATCATCAGCCTCACCTGCTTGCTTGATGTTAAACTTACGATAGGCATTTTTTATAAACCCCTCAGGTCCGGCAACAATCATGGCACCTACCATATTACTTCCTGAAATATGCGAGTTATCATAAACTTCTATTCTTTCAGGAATATCATCAAGATCGAAAAGCTCTACCAACGCCTCCAGACACTCCTCGTCATTGCTTGCTTCGCTGACTTTACGCTTCAAGGCTTGAACCGCATTAACCTCGACAAATCCGATCAGCTTTTTGCGCGTACCACGCACAGGGCACGATATCTCAACCTTTGCTGTCCTTTGTGCCGATAAAGCCTCTGCCAGCAACTCATGTTCAGGAAGCGGTTTGTTTACAAGCAACAAAGGTGGAATGGGTTTATTCTCATAGAACTGAACTAGAAAAGCAGAGAGAATATTTGCAGGATCTTCATCAGGGTCATGTTTTGGGAAATAGGATTTGTTACCGAAATTTTGTCCGCCCCTGAAAAAGAAGGTTTGAATAGCACTTCGCCCCTTCTCCATAGCAATTGCATGCACATCGGCATCTCGGATTTCACCAACATTTATTGTTTGTTTTGATTGAATTGCCGATAATGCACGTAACCTGTCCCTGTATTTTGCCGCATTTTCAAAATCAAGCTTCTCACTCGCTTCTTCCATCCGTTTGCGAAAACGGTTTTGTATATTTTTGCTGTCCCCTTCAAGAAAGTCCTCGGCTTCCTTGACCTGTAGCATATATTCTTCACGGGTTACAAAATTCACGCATGGCGCAGTGCATCTTTTTATATGATATTGCAGACAGGGCCTTTTGCGAGAGTCAAACATATTGTCTGTACAGTTTCTTAACATGAATGCACGCTGCAATGCCGTAATGGTTCTGTTCACGGCCCCAGCTGATGCAAAAGGTCCATAATATTCACCCTTAATAGTTTTAGTTCCACGATGCTTTACAAGACGCGGATAATCATGATTTCCGGTAATGCATATATATGGGAAAGATTTATCGTCCCTGAGAACAATGTTGTATCGGGGCTTTAATTTTTTGATCAGGTTGGATTCAAGCAGTAATGCTTCTACTTCGCTGTGCGTATTAATAATTTCCATGCTATGTGTTTCAGCAACCATTCTCTGCAATCTGACAGGAAGTTTGGCTATCTGTGTATAGCTTAAAACGCGCCTTTTGAGAGCCCTCGCCTTACCAACATATAAAACATCCCCCTTTTCTGACAACATACGATAGACACCAGGTGTCTGACCAAGTTGCGCGGCAACTGATCGTATTGTTTTCTGACCTTTTTCAAGGGATATACTGTCATTTTTAGGCATTACAATATAGGTAGTTCAAAAGCTTTGAAAGCGCAAGAAGCGGGGAATGGCTTGACAAAAAAAGTTAATTTAGTTTAAAGGATGTAATTATTGAGAACATGCAAGTATTAAAAATCGAACAGGAGGGCAGAAATGAATATTCTATCACGTCAAGGAGAAGCACTTTACTCACATAATACAGAAAACCTAAGATACGCGTTGGAACAAGCTATTATTTCAGGTTTTGATCTTTCCGGAGCTTCAATAACGCAAGCAGATCTTCGTAATGCCAATCTAGACGGCGCAATTCTTGGAAATGCGTTCTTTTCAGAAGTCGACTTTAGTGGCGCAAATATGTCCGAATGCGCTTTGGACAATGCCGTTTTTATTAATTGTAAATTTTATGATACCTGTTTTGCAGAGAGCAGCCTAAGAAATGCCGAATTTAATAATTGCAACTACGGCGATACGGATTTTGCCTATACTTGCTTAGATGGGATAAAGGTAAAAACTGACAGGCTTAGCTATTTTAATTTCAATAGTGCAGAAAGCTTGTCAAAAGCGAGCTTTGTATGGCGCGGGAAAAACATTCCAATGAGCACCTCACCCGCAATTTACCAAAATGCGCAAGATAGTATGATGGTGTTTGACAGCCATATTCTTTGCAACGGGAAAATTTTCAAATGCAAGAAAGTATTTAGTTAAGAACGCTTATACGGGGACACTAATACAATAGTACTCTCAACTTTACCGCTTATTTAACATTCTCTATTTATGTTCCCTCATACCAAAGTATAGGTCTCCTCTGGCGGCCTCTCCGTAATCAATCGAATTATCAGGGTTTCAAGTCATGAATATATATTTTCGCTGTAAAAATATCTTCGCTGTTTATTTCGAAATCAGTACCATATTAGGAAAAAAACCATTGTTTTCCTTATATAAATATCATAAGGAGTATATAGTAGACATGCCATTTACGACGCTTATTTTATCACCTTCTTCGGTGTTAAAACGGGATATAGTAACTTATGAACAACAAAAAAAACGGACAGGTGAAAAATCCTACTCAACTTGACACCTTCGTAAATGTTATTGATATATTCAGAAACATTGATAGTGAATTCCCAATACAGTACATGCTTTGCCTCGCAGAGATAGCAAGAACAGAAGGTGTTTCTCTAACAGAGTTAGCCGAGCGTACCCAAATGTCTTTATCTACAGTTTCAAGAGTTGTCGGCGCTTTATCCAATTACAGGTCAAATAACCAGCCCTATAAATTAGTTAGCATGCAAGTTTCCAAGACAGAGAGACGTCGCAAAGAGCTTTCTTTGACTGCTAAAGGGCACAGCTTAATAAATAAACTTAACAAAGTCCTTTATAATTCTTCTGAAAAATAAGGGGAACTTTTATCTGTTCCAAACTTTTGTTACATACATAGGTGCCCTTCCGGCGCATCAAACAATATTCAAAAAATTTATGGAGTATAAGATGTCAAAAGATGCAGGAAAAAAATCAGGATTAGTTATGCTTATAGTGGTACTTGCCGTTGTAGCTTTTGCTGGCGGATACTATTATTATCAGCAGAAAGACAAGGAAACATTGTTCGATGTGAATGTTGGCGGTGAAAATTTCAGCGCTACTGTTGAACAAGAATAATCTAACGAGAAAAGGAAAAAATATGTCAGATAATTCAGGAAATACAGCAGGGCTTACAGCCCTTATAATAGTTCTACTTGTTGTTGCATTTGCAGGTGGGTACTACTTTTACCAACAAAAAGACAAAGACACAGTCATCGAAATGGATTTGGGTGGCGAAGAAACAAGTCTTGAAATTGATGGCCCTAACGGCGAATAAGTCTACCGAACAATATAAAAAGCCCGCCCCCATAAGGCGGGCTTTTTTATTCTATAATGTATTTTCTAAAAAACTCAGAGTTGCTTCCCAAGATCTCTTATCTGCTTTCTCATTGTAAGCAGATCCTTTTGCAGGGTCATTACCGGCTTCTTTTTCCGTAAATGAATGTACTGCATTGGCATACTGGCTCAGCATCCAATCAGCATCCGCGGCATTCATTTCATTTATAAAGCCATCTACTTCATTTTGTGATACATGCGGATCGTCAGCTCCGTGATGCACCTGTATTGATGACTTTATAACATCTTTTTTCATTACGGGCCGCGAGCTGGCAAGATTCCCATGAAAACTAACGGCACCATCAATATCAGCACCGCTTCTAGCCATTTGCAAAGCCATAGATCCACCGAAGCAGTATCCGATAACTGCCATTTCGTTTTTGGATACATTATCTTGGCTAAGAGCAAAACCACGGGCTGCTGCAAGCCTTCTATCTGCAAGATCAAGATCATTCTTATATTTGGAAGACTCTTTGGAGGCTTCTTCCATTGTTTCCGGTCGTATATCCTTGCCATACATATCAATGGCAAATGCATTGTAACATTTATCGGCAAGCATATCGGCGCGGGACTTTTCATACTCCCCAAGCCCTTTCCATTGGTGAACGATTAAAACGATGGGTGCATTTTTAACTTCACATGTTGAGGTGGACCAATACCCCTCTAAAGCCGTTTCTCCATCCATATAGGTCACGGTTTTCCCCTGAGCTTGCGCTTCACCCATTCCAAAGACAATAAACAAACCCGCCATTGCTATTAATAAATTAAAAAATCTCATTAGATGCTCCTTTTATTATACAATAACTTGCGTTGTTTTTCTTGAGAGACAAGTTAAGATTGGTGAATGAGAGAGTTTTTGTTAAGATGTAAGCTTAACAACCGTCCAATGTGAGGTAATTTTGAATTTTTGGATATTTATTTGGGTGGTATTGGCAGTCATCGTATTAGGTGTTTTCTTTTGGTCAATGGAGATATTGTTCCGACAGAAACGTGCCTGGAAGGCCCTTGCCAATAAATATGGTATGCAATATGAGCCAAACGCCCTTTTACTATCACCGGGTGTAAGTGGACGCATAAAGGGATATCAGGTCGATCTTTTTGCCGAGGAACAACCCGCAGAAGATGTACGCAGACGTCAATTCAGAACTGTTATTATGGTGCATATCGAAAACGCTTTTCCGGCGCCCGGTATTGCAGGCACCCCACTCTATAAAGATTTTATCAATAGTATTAACTTGCCAGAAATATACACCCCCGAGCATAAAGGGTGGAATGACAAGAATGTCTTGCACACAAGGGACAAAAAAACACTTAAAGAGTTTATGGATTCCACTCCTGAAAGATGGACAGCTCTTTCAAAACTTTTAAATATTAAAAACACAGATGCTTTTTTTATTTTCGATGAAAAAGAAGCTTATTTCCGCATGGAAACAGCAGAGCCTTTGGACGATCTGGAGTTTCTTAACAAGAGGATTTTAGGTATTATTGCACAATGTGAAAAGCTCGATCCCGGTAAATAAAAAAGCCCCTGAAAATCAGGGGCTTTAAATTTTATCTGTCTTTAAAACCTTACTCTGTAACAGTCTCAGTTGTGACTGTGGAAGTTGTTGTTTCTGTCGACATATGCGTTTCATTTTCCATTGCAGGTGCAATAGGGGCCGCAAGCTTCATAGATGTAACCTTGTCAGGCTGTGCAGGTGGCTCACCACGGTTTAATGAATCAACGTTTTCCATTCCCTCAATCACTTCACCCCAGACTGTGTACTGGTTGTTCAAAAAGCTACAATCATCAAAACAGATGAAGAACTGTGAATTCGCAGAGTTTGGGTCATTTGTGCGGGCCATACCGACTACGCCTCTACCAAAATTAGTAGGGTTAAATTCAGCATTTAGGTCAGGAAGATCCGATCCACCAGTACCTGTTCCGGTTGGATCACCAGTTTGGGCCATAAAACCATCAATAACACGGTGAAAAACCACGCCATCATAAAACCCTTGTGATGTAAGAGTTTTAATACGCTCAACATGACCTGGGGCAACATCAGGCATCATGCGAATAACCACAGGGCCTTTCGTTGTTTCCATCATCAGGATATTTTCAGGGTTTGGATATTTGCTATCTACCGCAACCTGGGCAGAAGAAGGTGTGGATGTCATAATAAATATACTCCATAGGGCTAAAAATAATAAACGGCTCATAAAA
>NZVS01000052.1 GCA_002701555.1 Alphaproteobacteria bacterium
AAACGGGAAAACTGTCCCAGCCATCAGAGGTGAGGCCACGTAACGGGAAAATATCGAAATACCTTCCCCCTGCAAACAAAATAATCAGTAGAATAGCAAACATAAAGGCAGGAATAGCGTATCCGACGAAGACAACTGCACTTGTCCAGATATCAAAAGACTGGCCGTCTCTAACTGCTTTTTTAATGCCAAGCGGAATTGATATGAGATAGATAATTAATGTTGACCAGAGCCCCAGAGAAATGGAGACAGGCATCTTTTCCAGAACAAGGTCTATAACAGATATATCGCGGTAATAGCTGTCGCCCAAATCAAAGCGGGCATAATCGCCGACCATTTTGAAAAACCTTTCATGGGCGGGTTTATCAAAACCATACATCGCCTCAAGCTCTTTAACAAAGTCAGGGTCAAGGCCCTGAGCACCGCGATAGCCGCCTTGGCCACCAGTTACGCTTGCTTGCGAAGTGATGCCAGAATCACCGCCCCCGCCGCCGGTAAAGCGTGATGTTGCGCTACTACCGTGGCCTTGCAACTCGGCGATCATACGTTCAACCGGCCCGCCCGGTACAAACTGAATTATTACAAAAGAAACAAGCATTATTCCGAGCAGTGTCGGAATAATTAAAGCCAGTCGCTTTAGAATATAATTAAACATGATAGGATATAAAGTAGTTGAAGCATGGCATCATGTCCATGCACAAGGGCGCGGATTTAAACAAAATCTTTTGGTTTTCTGTTCCAGAATATGACGGACCATTCACTTTCATTCTCCTCTTTTTCAAGGCAACACAGAGCACCTGTTGATATTTTAATATTATTTTCTTTCAGGAAAACATCGAAGTTACCGGTCAGGTGTGGGGCAAAACGCGCTACGCCGTTTGAAGTGATAACCAATATAGTCTCACCTGTGTTTAAGGTATCAATATTTCGGGCAAAGTCCTTCCAGCCCTGAATAATTTTATCAGGTTCAACATTCCAGCCCTGTGGCACTGTGGCATCCTTATCCCATTTTTCTAAAGCCTCTTTTCCAACACGCGAGATAACATCTTCTTCAGTTTTGTTTTCATCAGGACCGTAATCGATCTCGTTAAAAATCGATTCTTTTGAAAGAGGAATTGGGTGCCCTGCAAGCTCTATTATTGGCTCTGCCATCTGATATGTTCGTTTAAGATTTGATGTGAAAATTGCATCCGGTAATATATTTTCGGCAACTAAATACCGTGCCAGATCGGAAGCCTGTTTGCGCCCTGTGGCCACCAGATCCAGATCAGTGCGCGCGCCAACCCTTGTAGGTATCTGATCGGGCGTAAATGTGTTTCCATGTCTGGCAATAAGGAGCCGCGTTTTTACCATTCTTTAAACCTCATCAAAATCTTTTAAAAGTTCTTCTGCTCGTGCCAGATCATCGGGTGTATCCACACCCGACATTGCGGGACGGTCTTTGTAATCAACGATAACGGCGCGTATACGCATATTGTTTTCAAGGAGCCTTAATTGTTCCAAGCCTTCAAGTGCCTCATAACTTCCCTCATCCAGATCAACATATTTTTCTAGCGCAGGCAATGAATATGCATATAAACCGATATGTCTGTAGACAGGTGATATTTCGGTAAGTGCTCTTAATTTATCTTCCTTACGGATAGCCGGAATTATATTTTTTGAAAACCAGAGAGCGTTTCTGTCCTTATCCAGAATAGCAGTTGTACCGCTGAACGGGTTGGTCAGTTTCTGGTCTCTCAATTTATCAAGTTGTTCCCAACTCAGCCGCGTGACGGGAGTGATAACATCAGTATCGGGGTTATTAATATAATCATCAATAACATCGCGTACAAAATCCCACGGGGTAAAAGGGGCATCACCCTGCAGGTTAACAACAAAATCAGGCTTAGTGTCCAGCTTAGTAACGGCCTCCATTACACGGTCCGTGCCGGTCGGACAATCAGGGGAGGTCAACACGAATGGTATGTTTTCCTCCTCGCAATAAGAAGATATGCGCCCGTCATCCGTTGCAACAACCACCTCTACATTATCAATGTTATCTGAAGCCTTCAGAGCCGTTTGATATACGCGGGATAGCATTGCCTGCCCACCAAGCATGGCCAGAGGTTTACCAGGGAAGCGGGTAGAGGCAAAACGCGCGGGAATGATTATCGCTATATTCATGGCTTAATTATCCTGCTCTACCCACCAAGTATCGCTGATGCCGGGTGTCAGGTCAGAGAGGGTTTCTGGGCGGGATAGTTTGTTCCAATAGGCAATACGCCATTTGTCAAAATGCCAGTGTGGTACTACATAATGGTTCCAAAGCAAGACACGGTCCAAAGCCCTCGTGCGTGCAACCAGCTCGTCACGAGAGGGAGCTTCTATAACCATACGGATCAGCTCGTCAATCACCGGGTTTTTAATGCCAATATAATTTCTGGATCCTGGAATATCGGCTTTTTCGGATCCCCAGAAATCAAGCTGCTCGTTCCCGGGCGAAGATGATTGGCCAATTGACATGATGGTCATATCATAATCATAATTATTCATACGATTTTGGTATTGTGCAGAATCTACGGCGCGGAAATTTGCATCGACACCTATACGTTTCAAGTTTCGGATAAAGGGTAGTGTCCATCTTTCAAAAACAGGATTGCCGTCAATAATTTCAAAGCGCAGAGGTGTCCCAGTATCTTTATGTACGCGCACACCATTTTTGCCAAGAATATAACCTGCTTCTTCAAGAAGTTCTGCGGCCACCCTGAGATTGGCGCGAATATTGCCCGAACCGTCAGAGGCAGGGGGGCTGTATTCTTCGGTAAAAACCTTATTTGGAAGTTGGTCACGGAACTCTTCAAGGATTTCAAGCTCACGACCTTGAGGTATGCCGTTGGAAGCCAATTCTGAATTTTCAAAATAACTTTTTGTCCGTGTATAAGAGCCATAGGCGAACTGTTTGTTTGACCAATCAAAATCAAAGGCATAACCAATAGCTTCGCGAACTTTGGGGTCTTTGAAAATATCGCGTCGCAAATTAAATATATACCCCTGCATACCGGCGGGGCGTCCATTTTGGATTTCTTCCTTTTGAATATCTCCTGAATTTACTGCGGGTGTCTTATAAGCAGTAGCCCATAATTTCGCTGTATTTTCGAGGCGGACATCATATGCCCCTGAAAGAAAAGCTTCTAATGCAACATTGTCATCAAGATAATAGTCATAGACGATATTTTTAAAGTTATAACGTCCCTTATTTATACTAAGATCAGATCCCCACCAATCATCTCGTTTGGTATAGGTAATAGACCTTCCGGGCACGACCTGATCTATTTTGTATGGACCACTTCCCATGGGGGGGGATAACGTAGTTTTGGAAAAGTCGTGTGACTCTCCGCTCCAATAAGTCTCAGGCAATACGGGCATTTGACTTAAGATAAGGGGCAGTTCAGCGTTTCCATTGTGAAGGAAAGTAAATTTTACACGAGAAGGGCTTGTCGCTGTCACATTTTTAACATCACCGTAATAAGCTTTAAAGAAAGGTGTCCCTTTTTCCATTAATGTATTAAAACTCCAGACAACATCTTTGGCAGTGACTGGAGATCCATCGGCCCATTTAGCCTCAGGTCTCAAATTGAAAGCGACCCAAGAACGGTCTTCAGGAAGTTCAATCGTTTCGGCTAAAAGCCCATACATAGTAAAAGGCTCGTCATTGCTTTGTTCCATCAAGCTTTCGAACACAAGATTACTTCCAAGAAACGTCAGGCCTGCTGCCGGACTTCCTTTTACGATATAAGGATTTAGCGAATCAAAACTGCCGAGTGCGGATAATTTTAATGTTCCGCCTTTCGGGGCATTTGGGTTAGCATAATCAAAATGTGTGTAATTCGGCCCGTATTTTACCTCGCCATGCATAGACACAGCATGCTGTGGGATGGGAAGATTGGAAGCATTGGCAGAGCTATCTGTATTCTGAGCCAGACTGTTTAAAGGCCAGAACAATACCAGCCCGATCAATAAATATTTTTTGTAAGACATGAGTATAATATTAGCGTTAAAAAACCCGGCTGCAAAGGCCGGGTTCAAAATATTAGCTATTTTTTAATAAAAAGAGTTTTAAGCAGAAGGAGCGAAGTCTCTATATACGATTTGTACTTCAGGCGATTCAACTTCATCTGGCTGGTCTGGCACAACGCATTCATCACCTGTCAACGACAAGCCGGTGTGCCCACCAATTTTGTTTTTCAGACCTTTTCCACCTAGAAGGCCAGCTTCGGCGATTCCGCCGAGGAAAGCATCTAGAGCGTCCATCTCTGAGCGTTCAGTAGTTGAAAAAACATCGTCGCTATAGCTTCCTGCGATTTCAGTAAAAATCTCGTCGACTTTGGTTTCGGTATCTCTATCTGACATATAGGCAGTCATCGTCACTACTGATCCGTCAGCGGAACAGGCCTGGAACTCAGTTTCATAGGTGGTAACCATCTCACCTTGATATTCTTGTGTGTGCTCTGTGCTTTTTACAATTTCAGCCTGAGCCATAGTTGGTGCAAGACCCATAGCTGTAAGTGGAAGCGCTGCTTTCAAAAATGCAGTTTTCATTGATAGTACCTCGTCTGTTATATGTTTTTTTTATTTATCTTTTAATATGACTAGCACTTTGAAAATAGTAATGCAAATAACAATGCCCGATTACGAGAACCGGGCATTATTATATTTATACTAACCTGATAAAAAATTTATTTAGCTGGCTTTTTTGGCTTTTGGCTTCTTTTCTTCGACTTCTGTTTCTTCGGTTGGCTCGGTATCATTTTCGGCACCAACGAGCATTGCATCGGCAACAAGGCCTGCATTTTTCCGAATCTGGGCTTCAAGCTTTTGGGCCACTTCCGGATTATCGCGCATAAATTGCTTGGCGTTTTCACGACCCTGACCAATGCGTTGGTCATCGTAAGAAAACCATGATCCGGCCTTATCAACAATATCGGCTTGTACCCCAAGATCTATAAGCTCACCCATTTTGGAAATACCCTCACCATACATGATATCGAATTCAACCTGACGGAAGGGAGGTGCCATCTTGTTCTTTACAACTTTAACCCGGGTTTGGTTTCCTGTAACCGTGTCGCGGTCTTTGATGGAGCCGATCCTACGGATATCAAGCCTCACAGAAGAGTAGAATTTCAATGCATTACCACCAGTTGTTGTCTCGGGAGAGCCAAACATTACACCTATTTTCATTCTGATCTGGTTAATAAAGATAACAACACAGCGCGATTTAGAAATAGATCCTGTGATTTTTCGCAAAGCCTGCGACATCAATCTGGCTTGTAGCCCCATATGGGAATCACCCATATCGCCTTCAAGTTCGGCGCGCGGTACAAGTGCTGCAACAGAGTCTACAACGAGAACATCAACTGCACCCGAACGGACAAGTGTGTCAGCAATTTCTAGGGCTTGTTCCCCGGCATCAGGTTGGGAGATAAGAAGGTTATCAACATCAACTCCCAGTTTTTTAGCATATGAAGGATCGAGTGCGTGTTCTGCATCCACAATAGCACATGTTCCGCCGGCTTTCTGGGCCTCTGCCATAACATGCAACGCCAATGTCGTTTTACCTGAAGATTCCGGCCCGTAAATTTCTATAATACGCCCTCTTGGAAGTCCGCCAATACCAAGGCCAATATCAAGACCAAGTGATCCGGTTGAGATAGCCTCAACATTCATGGTGTTGTTTTCGCCCGTCAGCTTCATGATAGAACCCTTACCAAAGGCGCGCTCTATTTGTGAAAGTGCTGCATCTAGTGCTTTTTGTTTATCGCTGGAATTGCTCATATCGGTATTCTTCCCTTTAAGTGGTGTGACAGTCATCTGGTATCCCCTTTCATCTGTGGCATAGTTTCCGGCTGTTTACAAAGAAAATCCGGAAGCCGATCATCTTGTTCTTGGGATAATTGGAACATGTTTTGTTCTCTCTGTAAAGAACAAAATAAGAACAAATATGTTTTAATCTTCTAAAACGTCTTTCACCTTAGCTGCGAGCTGGGTCAAGGTAAAAGGTTTGGGGAGGAACCATACACGCTCATCCATATGTTCCTTTAACTTCTCTTCCGTGTAGCCGGAAATAAAGATGATTTTCAATTCGGGATATTTTTCGCGAATTTTCTTAGCCATGACCGGACCATCCATATCCGGCATAATAACATCAGTAATAAGAAGATCGGGGGCAACATCTTCACTGTTGATGATTTCCAGAGCCGCTTCCCCCCCATTGGCATCAGTCACAATATAGCCTTTATTCGTAAGTGCCCGGGTAGAGAAGGTGCGAACAGCATCTTCATCCTCGACAAGAAGTATTCTTGCCGTACCCGTTAAATCTTCTTTGATTTGCTTTTCGGATTTTGGAGTGTCTTCTTCTTCGTACCCCTCGGCCGCCTCGGGTAAATAAATAGAAAAAATTGTTCCTTCACCGACAGTACTGTCTACGTGTAAATAACCGCCTGACTGCCTGATGATCCCATAAACGGTTGCTAGGCCAAGACCTGTACCCTGTCCTACATCCTTTGTCGTAAAGAAAGGTTCAAAAATTCTGGCAAGGACGTCATCAGGTATACCTGTACCCGTATCTTGCACATTAATGCGCACCCAGTTACCCGGGGGCATAGTGTCGTCACCACGCTGTATTTCTTCTTTTGTTGTTTCCATGCTGGTGGAAACAGTGAGGGCTCCTCCTGTGTCCATTGCATCTCGTGCGTTAACGGCTAAATTAACGAATACCTGTTCCATTTGATTGGCGTCGACCTTTACAAACCCCAGATCATCTCCGTGCACAACCTTCAGTTCTATATTTGCCCCAATAAGACGTCTGATCAGATGTGAGACCTCCGTCAGGATATCGGTAATATCTTGGACTTTAGGACGTAGAGTTTGCTGGCGAGAAAAGGCAAGTAATTGCCTTACCAGATTTGCTGCACGATTGGAATTTTGCTGGATCTGCATAATGTCCTGGAATGAGGGATCTCCTGGCTTGTGACGCAAAAGAAGAAGGTCGCAAAATCCAATAATAGCGGTGAGCAAATTGTTGAAGTCATGCGCAACACCTCCCGCCAATTGCCCAACAGCCTGCATTTTCTGGCTTTGGGCAAATTGTGCTTCCAATGATTTTTGCTGTGTAAGATCAAGGAAATGAAGGACAATATTTGCACTGCCTTTTAATTTATGAGCATAAATGCGAACGGGGACCTGAACATCATTATTATGTTTTAAAAGCCGGATTTCTATTGGTTCCGCCAGATCCTCACCTGACGCAATTTTATCAACGGCATTTTTGAAAATATGCCTGTCCGTTTTGTCTATGTAATTTAAGAAATCCTTATTTTCTAAATCTTGTACAGTGCAGTCCAAAAGGGAGACGAGTGCTTCATTGCTGTCTGCAATGACATGTTGATCGCTTAAGAAGGCAATGGCGAGTGGCGCTTCCTCAAAGAATCTGCGGAAACGGTTACGTGATTCTTCAAGCGCACGCTGCATTTCACGCTCAGCCCTAAGGTCACTGACGACGGCTCGCGTTCTGACCGCACCGTCGTCATATTGGACGACAGTCTGATTTACAGAGAATTGGTATGTCTTCCCGTGAGGGCCTTTTAATTCAATTTCTGCAACCTGTCTGGCTCCGCCGCCTTCGATAATATCGTAAGGGTGATCATTTACAGGAGGGGATGCTATATAGGAATGAAGCCTGCCAGTACCAACCAGGCTTTCTATATTTGTGCCTATCCAACGCGCAAATGTTGCATTAACAAAAACAAAATGACCGTTTTCATCGCAGGAGAAAAACCCCACCGGGGCATTATCGGTAAAGTCGATCAGTTTTTCGCGCTCCTCTTGCAAGGCACGTTTTTTAATATGATCTTCGCTAACATCATCAATTCGCCAATGGACATATCCTGCCAGACCAGGCACTGGTTGTGCGATAATCAAATAATGGTAAACTGAATCCTTGGTTTCGACGGGTAATTCTATAGATGAAGTAAGGCCACGCCGCGCATCGTCGGCCAAAGCAAGAATGTGGGCATCGGCCTCGGGATTTTGCGAAAAAGCTTTTAACATTGATTCAAAAGAAGCTGGGCCATAACTTTTACAAAATTCGTCAAAATTATGATTTGAATGCTGGGTACGATTGGCCGCATCAGTCACAAGTCTTGCCCCACGGCTACCCTCAATAACTTCATTTAGGATACGGTAAGACTTTTCCCGTGGTGAAAATCGGGAAAGGTATTTCTGGACTATAAGTGCAACTGACACACTTGAAATAATTACGAAGACAACCCATCCTGTCGCGAGACTTTGATTCATAGCCAGCTTCATAAAGGCGTAGTCCAGCATACCGAGTATAACTATCACCATTACAAGTGCTACAAGGGTCCAGTATGGAAAGCGATTGCCAACCATTTCTTCACCCGCAGAATTATGGTGCTTGGCTATAAAATCAGAGTGATCAATTGTCATGTAGCTACACTGCCATAAAATAAATCTGATTTATAGTTTGCGCGTAAAACAATCTTCAGCTTTTATCTGTTGACAATTTGATTCTGTAAATGATATAGGTGCGCCCCGTTTCAATTTTTAGTATCAGGTGTGTGTATGAAATCGGCTTATAAATCCTATCAGGAATGTGCTATCAGCATAGCCCTGACCTATAAGAATGCTGCTGAGAACACAAGCGGCAGAGAAAACTATCTTATTGCTAGATTAGTCCGCGAGACTATGGATCTGCAAAGTTTTGAAAGAAGAAATCAACTTTCAACAATGGCACAAGACGGCGAGACAGGATTTGTCGGTGCCGTCTCCTCATTCCTATATGATCTCAGTTTTACTGCTAATCTAATATTTCAGGCAAATATTCAAGAAGATTCCTTAATAAAACAAACTGCGATAGAGATAGAAAAGATCAAAAATTTTGCGTCCAGACAGGCAAACTCTGTTTTTTCAAACGGGCTGCCCCAAGATGAAGTTTCAGGAAAAGTTACTCCCCTGCGTATTGAAAAGCTGTCAGAAAAAATACCGGCTGTCGTAGAAAAACGCATTTTTGCATAGGTGCAACCAGATAGAAGAACTTAAATCTGTCTTCGCGCGTTAGTTTTTTTATGAAACATAAAAAACGTAAGACCGGATATTTCATTATTATAATTGTCATCCTGCTTGTCGCAGGACGTATCTATTTACCCTATTGGGTAAAAAACTATGTTAATCGCACGCTTGATAATATTGACGGTTATAGCGGTTCAATATCAGATGTTGATTTGGCATTATGGCGAGGGGCATACCAAATAGATGATTTGATTCTTGTCAAAGATGACGGACCTAAAAACACACCATTCTTAACAATTAAAAAGACAGATCTTTCTGTCGAATGGCGTGCGCTTTTTAAAGGTAAAGTAGTAGCTGAGGTGGATCTGTATTCACCAGAAATGAACATGGTTTTTGCAGGTACTAATGCAGTACAGACAGGTACCGATACAGACTGGACACAAGCTATAAAGGATTTGATGCCCTTGGACATTAACCGTGTGGGTATTCACAGCGGTCGTATAAATTATAAGGATTTTACATCCTCACCGGATATAAACCTTTATCTTTCTTCTCTTGATGCAACGGTTACAAATCTCAGAAATGTTGAAGATGAAAATGTTGCATTGCCTTCAGACATAAAAGCGAATGCAGGAACAATAGGAGAAGGTCGTTTCACACTTGATGGTAAACTGAACGTGTTAAAGAAAACACCTGACTTCGATTTAAATATGAAAGCAGAAGGGGTCGCTTTACCTTCAGTTAACGATTTTACGAATAAATTCATTGGCGTAGATTTTGCGGGAGGAAATCTCGGAATATATTCTGAAATTGCCGCTAAAGGCGGTCAGGTTAACGGCTATGTAAAGCCAGTATTGACTGAAGTTAATATGGTCGATACAGAAACTCAAGATACGAACCCATTTGATGTGATCTGGGAATCAATTGTATCCGTCTTTACAGAAG
>NZVS01000053.1 GCA_002701555.1 Alphaproteobacteria bacterium
CGGCAAAAAGTTTCCTCCAAATTTCCTGCACGAAAGTTGGGGGGATTATCTGTACTGGGATTCCGAGTTGGAAGACGGGTACATACACTAACGAAAATGACATATAACCAAAGGAGGTTGTCATGCTTGGGAAACTAATAGATGTAAATAATCATAAAACAACTAGTGAAGCGATTGGCTTTTATATTGTATCGTTGATGATACTCATAGGCTTTTCGACACTTCTTTTTCACGTTCTTGGAATGGCGGGGATTGTAAGTGGTGTAGGAACATTCTTTGAGGGTGGAACTATGCACACACTTGTTGGAACAGGCTTTGTTCTCGTTCTATCCACGATGATTTTATCAGGACGGAAACTTACAAGTGACCTGTTTTCGATACTTCTCGTAATTACAGGTGTCTACCTTGCTTTCACAACAAGTATTATACTTGGTATGATACCGGTAACTTTGCTTACGATAGTTAAAAAGTAAAATAAAACTTATCGCAACAAAACAGGCCGATAATCCGGCCTGTTTTTTTTATATATGAACTTTTCTCGCACAAGTTTGTTTTTAACGTATGTTACTATGGGGACTAGCTTTTTTATTAATATTTTTGTCGCTGGCAGGTTTGCTGGGAAATTTATGGTGGCCTTTTAAAATTGCTGATTTTTTCAGGTTGCAATACGCTGTTCTTTCTTTTTTTCTGGCGCTTGTAAGCCTTTACTACGGCCAGTATGAAATTGCTGTGATCGCAGTAGGATTGATAATTTTAAATCTTTTCAAAATCCGCCATTACCTTTTTAAAACGCGAAAGACTTTTGATGCTGACGGCGCAAAGATTCTGTCGGTTAACGCGTTTCGAGATAATTTTGAGCCGGATAATCTTGAAAAATATATTTTGGACGAGAGGCCAGACCTCCTCTTAATAATGGAAATGACAGATAAGCTGAATGACCATCTTACCGAGGCACTGAAAGATTACGAATTTAGACTTGAAACACCAGTCAGAGATGGCTTCAGAATTGCGCTTTTTTCCAAGGCCGAAATGAAGCATTCGAGAATCACACATCATGGTCCAAGCGATACTCCTTTGCTATATTCCCAAATAAACCTCAAAGGGAAGGAGTACGATGTCTACTCTGCACATCCTAAACCGGCACTAAATCATAAATACGCGGAAGAGAGGGAAATATATTTCCGTGATATCGAAAAGATTTTTAAGCAAAATGATTATCCCTGTCTTCTTCTTGGTGATTTCAACAGTGTTCCGTGGGAAAAACATTTTGTTAAATTTTTAAGAAAAACAAAGTTGCAAAGCACATTATACAGGAATGGTTATACCTTAACATGGCCCGTTTTCATGCCGCTTATGGGCATACCCATGGACCACATAATTGTATGTGACCGGGTAAATTTTTCAAAATTCCACAGAGGGCCTTTCGTAGGTTCAGACCATTTTCCTCTTGTATTAACTTTATCAAACACTTGAGGAACTTTTCCGTTTCTGTATAGTTATCAAACAAACACAAACCAAATACATGGAGTATTAAAAAATGAGAATATTTTTAGGAATTCTAGCCCTTATCGTGGTTATTGCAATCGCTGCTTGGGCTATAGATATAGATGTTTCAGGTGACGTAGAGCTTCCTGAAGTTGAAATGACAGGTGGTGAAATGCCAGCAGTCGACGCAGAAGTTGTTGACATTGATGTCGAAGAAAGACAAGTCGACGTACCTGTTCCTGATGTTGATGTAAATATGGAAGAAGAACAAGTTAATGTCCCAGTAATCACTACTGATGCACCTGAAGAAAACACAGTTGCCGAAGAAGATGATTTGGATGGCGATGCTGACTTAGTTACTGACGAACAAAACTAATATAATTAAAGGAGTTATTTATGCCATTGGCACGAACCAAAGACAGTTTGCTAGGAGATCTATTCAAGATTATTTTGGCAATTATCCTACCGCCTTTGGGTGTTCTTCTGGAAGTAGGGCTTGGTCTTCACTTCTGGCTAAACATCCTTTTAACAATTCTAGGATTTGTTCCTGGTATTATCCACGCGGTTTATATCATCGCAACACGATAATATTGAGAGCAAACGTAAGAAAAACGGGCCTTTAAGGGCCCGTTTTTTTATTGACTCCCGAACATGGAAACTGCTAATTGTATTTTTCATAAAATTACTGGAGTGTAGCTATGTTAAAAAATCTTTTTGATTTTAATAGAAAGCGTAATCTGAAAGAGGCTGTAGTTTTTTACCTCTTTTATATTGGCTGTTTTATAATTGTAAATGCGGTAATAACAGGCCGTATTTAAATATTAATATCCGTTAGCCTTTCTTTTTGTGTAAAGGCAAGCGGATATACAAAGTGAAAATGCCAATAAGCATAATATTACATTATAATTTGCCATGCTTAACCCAATGATCGGATCGGCCCAGGGTATCTCGTCACATCTTGCAACAGGAGCGTTTTTAATACGTTCAAGTATCTCGGTGATTGAACCTGTCATGTCAGGCGCGCCGCAGCCTTCAAGCCCTTCCCAGTATTTTCTTTCAACACCGCTGTGAAAAAGTGCAATACCTGCATTCAAAAGAAAAACTAGACCTGCCACAAATTCAATCAAAGCGGACTTACCAAGTTTTCCGTGTGTGAAATATAATATAAGACCCATTACTCCAGTTATCACAAAAGGCCATCTTTGGTAGATACATAATTTGCATGGATGAAGGTCAAAAGCGTATTGAGCGATAAAGGCACCGGTTAGTGCCGTGATGGATATGCTTAAAATTATAATGGCGATGAAGCGTGGTTGGCTTATCTTGGTAATCATGGGGTCAAACCTAATGCTGATTTAATTATTTCTTTTACTAATATTATACCATCAATTCCATAAACAAATGTGACGTAACTTAAGAGAAATATCCAAACAAGCCCTAATATCATACCGGCGAGTACGGCTATTCCATCCCTCATTATAACACCGATGGCCATACCACATATTGCCATTGCAGGTACAGTATTGGTTAAAGGAATAGGGAAGGTTATAGATATAGCAAATAATGATCCGGTAATCCCAATCAGAAGAGAGAAAATACCACGAGTAAGGAAGGCCAGCCTTGGCCGACTTAGAAATTCCGTAAAGCGCACTATAGGCATGCTTTTTTCTATAAAAGACAGCAGATGTGTAGTCTTGAAGCTGCGTTTCTTAACTTTTTGCGGTAACCAGATTGTATGGCGACCAATAGCCTGTTGAAGGGTCAAAAGTAAGATTGGAAGTGCTATTATCACATTTATTCCCAAGGCAGGAATTGGTAATGCCGCTGGTAAGGCCAGAAAAAATAAGATAACCCCAAAACCTCTTTCATGAAATGCTTTCAAAATAAACGAAAGGGACACTTTGTCGCCGCAGGTTTGGGCACTTTGCGATAATTCATTCAGCAAGCCTGATAGAGGCCGAGGTGTTTGATCGCTATCTATATTCTTTTCCATGTTTGTGAAGGTTGCACATAAAATGATTTTCTGGAAGAGGGAAATCTTTTTTTGCATATTTTGCTTGTGAAAATACCTATGCTATGGCACATATTTTAACAGAAGATGATTTTGCGGGTGTGGTGGAATTGGTAGACGCGCCAGACTCAAAATCTGGTGTCCGCAAGGACGTGTCGGTTCGAGTCCGACCACCCGCACCATTCATCTCTTATAAACAACTCGCCCTCAAATTTAAGTATTAGCCAGTGTTTCTGACCAACCCTTTTATATTATGCGTTTACGCATTTTTCCTTATCAGTTGGATACCATTTTTTCTTATACAATTGGGAACAGGGCAGGAGTGGATTTATAGCCTAATGTACAGGCCTTTTGGCATGGCTGATAATATGGTTCTCATATTTTATGTCCTAAGCTTGTTTCTGGCACTTAAAGAAGTTTTAAATAAGCAAGGTTCATCCAAATGGACATGGTTTTTTATAATACTGCCTTTTTTCCTTATAGGTGAGGAAACGAGATGGGGGCTTATTTATTTTTCAGATCATCTGAAAACACTACCTTTTACGGGGTTGCAAGATATTTTACAGATGGCTCTGTTTCCCTGGTTTCAAGCCAGAACTGAAGAGCAAGCTTTTATAGTTCTTATCGCGCGTCTTGTGCTGGCACTGGCTTTTATAGGTGGGTGCATTTTCTTGTGGCATGAACGCCATGATTTGAAAAAATGGAAAAGAGAATTTACAGGGATGTGGTTTTTACCTTACCTTTCACTCTGGTTTTTGTTCTTATGCGGTGCACTTTATATAGAAATATTTACTTTCTCCGAAAGAAATACGCTGAATATTATTGAAGAAAACCTTGAGCTAAATGCTGCATTTGCCTGGCTCGTTATGGCTTCGCAGCTAAGCCATGCCCGTAAGCATTAATTAGGCACGCCTTTTTGATTTTGAATTTAAAAGGGGTTTTAGATACTCACCTGTATAGCTTCCTTTTGAAACAGCAACGTCTTCGGGGGTGCCTGTAGCAATTATTTCGCCGCCACCTGAGCCGCCTTCCGGACCTATATCAATAATCCAGTCAGCAGTCTTTATAACATCTAAGTTGTGTTCGATTACAATTACAGTATTGCCCTGCTCTACGAGAGTGTGAAGGACTTCCAATAGCTTACGCACATCTTCAAAATGCAGCCCGGTGGTTGGTTCGTCCAGAATATAAAGTGTCTGCCCTGTGGAGCGCCTTGATAATTCTTTTGAAAGCTTAACGCGCTGGGCTTCACCACCCGAAAGTGTGGTTGCTGGTTGTCCTACTCTAATATAATCAAGCCCCACGCTGATTAATGTTTCCATTTTATCACGTATTGAAGGGACTGCCTTAAAGAATTCGGCGGCCTCCTCAATAGACATATCCAGAACATCGGCAATTGATTTACCCTTATATTTGACCTCTAGCGTTTCACGATTATAACGCTTTCCATCACAGGTTTCACAAGTCACATAGACATCAGGTAAAAAATGCATTTCGATCTTTATCAGGCCATCCCCCTGACATGCTTCGCAACGACCACCTTTGACGTTAAACGAAAAGCGCCCCGGTTTATAGCCGCGCGCTTTGGCTTCAGGAAGACCGGAAAACCACTCACGAATAGGTGTGAAAGCGCCTGTGTATGTTGCAGGGTTTGAACGTGGAGTGCGTCCTATCGGTGATTGGTCTATATCTATGACTTTATCCAAAAACTCAATGCCCTCAATCTTCTTATGGGGCGAGGGGAGAGCCCTGGTTTTCATCAAACGGCGGCTGACACCTTTAAATAAAGTATCTAATGTGAGGGTGGATTTTCCAGATCCCGAAACACCTGTAACACAGGTAAATGTTCCAAGAGGAAATTCAGCTGTAACTTTCTTGAGGTTGTTGCCGGTTGCTTCTATAACTTTAAGAGACTGTGTTTTTTTCCCGCTCTTTTTACCCGGACGACGTTTTTCAGGAATAGGTATTTCCCTCCTTCCCGTCATATATTGGGCAGTCAGGCTATTTTTATTTTTGAAGACCTTTTCAGGAACACCATTTGCAACAACATTTCCTCCGTGTATACCTGCCCCTGGGCCCATATCGATCAAATAGTCTGCACTACGGATGGCATCTTCATCATGTTCTACCACCAAAACTGTGTTCCCAAGATCGCGTAAGCGCTTTAATGTTTCCAGTAAGCGGTTATTGTCGCGTTGATGAAGGCCGATTGACGGCTCATCCAAGACATAAAGCACACCTGTTAAACCCGAACCTATTTGCGAAGCCAGCCTGATACGTTGTGATTCACCACCCGAAAGTGTTGCAGATGACCGGCTGAGTGTGAGGTAGTTAAGGCCGACATTATTTAAAAAAGTAAGGCGCTCGTTAATTTCTTTTAAAATGCGTGCTGCTATTTCCCTTCTTTGTGGCTCTAATCGTTCGGAAAGACCTGAAAACCACTCAAGTGCACGCTGAATAGATAGGTCACTAACTTCACTGATATGACATTTATCTATTTTTACTGCCAAAGCCTCTTCACGCAAACGATAGCCTCCACAGGCTGAACACGCAGCAGATGTTTGATAACGTGCCAGATCTTCTCGGACTGAAGTACTCTCCGTTTCCAGCATGCGCCGTTTCAAATTATGGATAACACCTTCAAAAGGTTTATTAGTTCTAAAGGTATTAGCACGGTCTTCATAGGTGATCTGGATTTTTGTATTCCCGGATCCATAAAGCAGGGCCTTTTGTGCTGCATCAGGCAAATCTGTGAAGGGCGTTTTCATATTGCCTTTGTAATGTTTAACAACGGCTTCTAATGCTTGTTGGTAATAATGTGAAAAGCTTTTGGCCCAAGGCTCTATAGCTCCTTGTGCCAGTGTTTTTGATTTGTCAGGAACGACAAGGTCTTCGTCAAAATGTAATTTAGCGCCAAGTCCGTCGCAATCCGGGCATGCTCCATGTGGGTTGTTAAAAGAAAAAAGACGCGGTTCTATTTCCGCAATCGTAAAACCTGAGACAGGACAGGCAAATTTTTCAGAAAAAATTGTTTCCTCACCAGTATCTGCGTTTTGCACAATAAGTAAGCCTTCAGCCAGCCCCAAAGCAGTTTCTACAGAATCAGCAAGTCTGTTTCCTAAATCTTCACGAATGATAAGGCGGTCAACAATAACCTCTATATCATGCTTATATTTTTTATCTAACTCAGGGGCCTCTGACAATTCATAGACTGTGCCGTCAATTCGCGCGCGCTGGTAACCTTTTGAACGCAAGTCGGCAAATTCACGTTTGTATTCCCCTTTACGGCCACGAGCGATTGGAGCCATGATGTAAAGGCGTGTTCCTTCACCCATTTGGAAAATACGGTCAACCATTTCAGAAACAGTCTGGCTGGTTATGGGTAGCCCTGTAGCGGGCGAATAAGGGATACCGACGCGCGCCCATAAAAGACGCATATAATCGTGTATTTCCGTGACTGTTCCGACAGTCGATCTTGGATTTTTAGAAGTTGTCTTTTGCTCAATTGATATAGCAGGTGACAAGCCTTCAATAGAGTCGACATCCGGCTTTTGCATAAGCTCAAGAAATTGGCGGGCATATGCTGAAAGGCTCTCTACATAACGACGCTGACCCTCGGCGTAGATCGTGTCAAAAGCAAGAGATGACTTCCCAGATCCGGACAGGCCTGTAATGACCACGAGCGAGTCTCGTGGCATATCCACATTTATATCTTTTAAATTATGTTCACGCGCGCCGCGTACGGATATTTCTTTAAGCATAAACAACTATATAGTTGAAGATAGTTGAATTGCCACTCCACTTTGTAAAAAATCGAAAGACTTTTTAAACGAAAAGTTATTTAACCTCGGGAGTATTTTCAGGCTTACTTTGCTGGGGAGCATTCTGATTTGCGGGTTGGGAGGGAAGTTGATAGAAATTCAACTCCGGCAATCCGATTTTGTCCACTAGTCCCAATTTTTTGGCTTGTCTAGCGCTAACAAAATAATCACGGTCAAGACGTGTTTCCCAATCTGTGGCTTCCCCACCACAGTGTTTGATATAAAGGGTAGTCATACGTTTTTTGATGCGTTGGATCTCTTTGTTGCTGATATCAATATCGCTTGCCATACCACGCGCGCCGCCTGAAGGTTGATGTACCATAATACGGGCTTCCGGGGTTATATAGCGATGACCGGGCTCACCAGCCATAAGCAGAAATGATCCCATGGAGCTTGCCTGACCCATACATACTGTATGAACAGGACTTTTTATCTTTTGCATTACGTCATAAATCATCATGCCGGATGTGACAACGCCGCCAGGTGAATTGATGTATAATGTTATTGGCTGTCCTTTGCCTATGCTGTCCAGCTTCATAAGCTGTTGTACGATATTAAGAGCCATTACATCATTTACGTTTGAATTTAGGAATATAGCGCGATTAGAATTCAGGAAGCTTGATGTTAAATCCAGTGTTTTGGGTTTACCATCTATAACCTCTGTAATAAAAGCAGCTTGAACCGGAGTTTCGTCTTGGGTGTGTGCAAATATATTTTCCATTTAACCTTCCTTGTTCTGAAACCCCTTTCAGGCGGGGCTTATTATTTTTATTGAAAATTTACGCCCCTTAAGGAGTAAGGTCATTTGTGCCCGTATTTCTTTTAATTTCAGGAAGTTC
Source organism: Alphaproteobacteria bacterium (assembly GCA_002701555.1). Taxonomy (GTDB): domain Bacteria; phylum Pseudomonadota; class Alphaproteobacteria; order Micavibrionales; family Micavibrionaceae; genus UBA2137. The sequence continues at coordinate 8,157 of NZVS01000053.1, forward strand.
TGCTTCACCCTCGTCATTTGCGGCGTCAAAGGGTTTTTCGGCTGATTTAACCACTTCCATGTTGAACTCTTTAACTAGATTTATTTTGAGCGTCACAGGTTCTGTCAGGTTCTGGCCCTCTGTAAGGATCCATTCAGATACAGGTAGCTTAATATAGTCCTCTATTGCACGCTTCATCGGTCGAGCGCCGAACTCCTTATCGTAACCCAGCTCGAATAATTCATCCTGCGCGGTTTCCGACAATTCCAGTGTCAGCAAGTCATTCGTTTTGTTTAATTTTTTAGCTAGTTTATCAACTTGCGCCAGCGCAATTTTTTTAACAGTTTCTTTGGAAAGGTATCCATATTCAACTATACCGTCCAATCTGTTCATATGCTCAGGCTTAAGCATTCTTTTTAGGGCTGCCTGTTGTTCTTTCTTGGCATCTTCTTCATTGTTATCTTTTGAACCAAAGCCTATTGAACGCTTATCCATTGCTGCCTTTGCCTCGGCAGCGCCAGCATTACTGGTGAAGATGACAATTGTATCCTTAAAAGAAATTGTACGCCCGTCGGACATTTGTAAACGCCCTTCCTCAAGTATGGACATTAACAAGTTCCAGACTTCCGGGTCGGCTTTTTCTATCTCGTCAAAAAGCAAAACGGAATAGGGCGCTTTAGCTATAGGATCTAATACAGTCGGATCCTTATATCCTACATATCCTGGAGGTGAGCCGATCAATTTTGATTTGGCGTGCTTGTCTGACAAATTGGCCATATCTACTTCGACCAAAGGTATGTCGAGTATTTCGGAAATAGCTTTAGCTGTTTCTGTTTTACCCACTCCCGTTGGACCTGTGAAAAGGAATGACCCCAAGGGCTTACCTTCGTCGTTCAAGCCCGCATTGGCGATTTTTAGTTTTTTCGGAATAACATTTACACCGTCCTGGCCCATAACCATTTGTGGGAGCCGATCTCCCAACATCATAATTTTATCAGAGCGCGAGCCGGAGATCATTTCTACAGGAAGACCGCACATTTTTGACACAACTTCATGTATATATGCTGAGGTAATTTCGTTGTTATTCAATGCAACAGCGCGTTCACATGCTTTTTTCGCGATCTTTATTGCGCCGCCCGGTCGTCCCATCTCCGGCATATATCTGGCAGCTAATCTCACAATCCTTTTTTGTAGATCCCCTGAAAGCGTTACATCGTGTTTTGCCTCAAATTGTCTGGCGTAATTAGCTCCATATTGAAGCCCTTGCTCTTCATTAGCAGGTTCAACCTGTATTGTATCAAACATTTCCGAAAG
>NZVS01000054.1 GCA_002701555.1 Alphaproteobacteria bacterium
CTTTAAAACAGTAGGTATATGACCTGAAAAATGTTCCTCGGTAGCTCAGTGGTAGAGCAGACGGCTGTTAACCGTCCGGTCGCTGGTTCGAATCCGGCCCGGGGAGCCATTTTTCCTCTTTTAGCTCCCCTTCCTTTAATCACATTTTCTTTTTCTTTGTTTTTGACCTTTTAGAGCGGGCTTTATTTAAAACAGGCTGTTCTAAATAGTCTTTAGGTAAGTTTTCGTTATACTCTGCAATTGTTTCGCCATGATGAGCTAGGTCTAGTCCCCAATACTCAACACGTGGATCGACACGAAGACCAAAAATAAAGCGGACAGCCATAAGAAGTATCCAGGTCATAGCAGCAGAATAAACTATAGTTACTATTATAGATAAAAGTTGCGCCACGACCTGCCCTGAATTTCCGTATAACAGGCCAGATGCTCCCCCTATGTCAGGGCTTGCAAAAACACCAACCAATAAAGCCCCGACAATACCACCAACACCATGAAGCCCGAATACATCCAGTGCATCGTCATATTTTAGCCACTCTTTAAGATGCTTTACTGAGAAATAGCAAATAACCGAAGCTATCAAGCCCATGGCAAGAGATGATCCAAAGCCGACAAAACCTGCTGCAGGTGTGATGGCGACTAACCCGGCTACAATTCCTGATAGTGTGCCCTGAACACTTATTTTACCCTTATCAAAAATTTCTATTACCATCCATGTAAGGGCCGCCATTGCGGCTGCTGAATTTGTCACTAGCATTGCAAAACCTGCTGAGCTGCCCGCAGAAAGAGCTGACCCGGCATTAAAACCAAACCATCCTACCCATAATAGGCCTGTACCGATAACACTTAAAATAAGGTTGTTAGGGGTTGAGGGATCGCGTCGTGTTTTTAGGCCTCGCCCTATCATCACGGCCGCGACTAAGCCGGCTACCCCTGAATTAATATGGACAACCGTTCCCCCTGCAAAATCCAGAGCCTCTCCATATCCTAATAACCCTTCATAGTCTTGTAATCCTATGCCACCTATAAAGCCACCAGGACCCCAAACCCAGTGTGCGATTGGCGCATAAACCAGCATGATCCACAAAGGTGTAAATACCAGCGCAGAAACAAATTTGATACGGTCTGCTACTGCACCGAAAAGAAGAGCTGCCGTAATTATTGCAAAAGTCATTTGGAAGACTATAAAAACTGATTCTGGAACTGTTCCAAGCAAAGACCCGGGTGTAAGCCCGTTTAACATAAGTTTATCAAGTCCGCCGATAAACATATTCCCTTCTGTAAACGCAAGGGTATATCCAATTACAGGCCATGTTACACTCACGACTATGCAGACAGCAACGCTCTGCATTAGTGTACTTAATATGTTATCTCTTTTAACAAGTCCTCCATAAAACAAGGCCAGACCAGGTATAGTCATCATCAATACAAGTAAAGATGAAACCAAAAGCCATGCTGTATCCCCGCTATCTAAGCTATCTATAGATTGAGCAAATGCTCGCGTTGGAAAAAAAGCAATGAGAGTGAATAGTGATATAGTGAATTTTAGCATGATGCCCCCCTCTTTAATTAATATATTTAATCAGTTAAGAAGATATGCTGCGGTGCGTCAAGCAGATTTTTTAGTTTCAACTTTCCCAGCTATGGCCAATCCGGTTATAACCCATAAAAATCTTGTATAAGAAAACTCATGAAGAAGTGTTAAGCCCAAAAATAAAACTAGGAAAAAGAAGACACAAACATGGAATTTTGAAGGATGAGTTTTATCATAAGCTTTCTTATAGCAAACATACAAACATGATAGGAAGAACAAGGAGAAAACTGTTAAACCAAAAACACCTGTTTCTACAAGTAACCAAAGAGCTGTAAAATCAATAATGTCTATAAACTCTCCTCTTTTTTCTATTTGAAATTCTTTGTATGTACCAAGGCCTGCACCCAAAACAGGATTAGATTGACTATAAAGTTCTAGACCGTCTTCTACTGCAATGAGGCGTTTACGATCACTGCCATGCATCTTATAGTTATCATTTCCCATCAAAGCTTTTAACGCATCAACTTGAACGGGATTACTCACATAATATTCTTTTGTTGTAAGTGTTAATCCATAGGCAATAAGACTGCCAAGAACCAGGATCGGTAGAATATTCTTTAGGAAGTTTTTAGGTTTAATGATCCCGCAGGAAAGTGTGATAAGGCAAAAAATAATCCAGCCACTTCTGGATGCGTTAAAAACGAAGAAGGTTGGCAATAGAAGCCATAGAGAATAGCCGATATAATTTCCTAATTCTTCCCTGTAAACTTCGTATAATATAAAAACCAATACAGCTAAAAGCATAAAAGCATTACGATTGCCCATCAAACCTTCCCAAGGGTATAGGGCCAGGCCAACTGAAATATCGGAATAATTTGTAATGCACAAACCAAGAAAAGATAGGCTAAGTATAACAGCGAAAAAAATAACAAATGGTTTTATAAAGTTTTTTATGAGGAAGCGTTCCTCCGGAAAATTGGTGGATAGCCACGCCCCCAGCAGGAAGTAACTTATTAAGATATACAAGCCTGTATACTTGTTTACCAATGCCCAGTTGGAAAAATATCCAAGATTCAAATAACCGTTAATAAGACTCGCTGTCATCGCGAAAGCCAATAAAAGCAAAAATGCTGGAATAGCTTTTAAGCCCCAAGCAGGCCATTCAGATTTACGAAGCACAAGACTGAAGAGAATAAACACCCCTAGAAAAGGTAGAAGTATATCAGCAAGGTTTACCCTGAGACCAAAATAACCTTTATTTGAAAAAAGTGTTAATTGTATTTGTAGAAAAACAGCTAATACAGCGACAAAAACCGGGAGGATTTTTGATTGTATTAAAGCCATTACCTATTAAGCTTCGTTGGCTTTCAATAGTTTTCTGATAGTTATTTTCTCACCTGCAAAATAATAAGTTAAAGCTACAATTGAAGGTGCAATTAAACCCACTGCACCAACCTGAAGTGAGAGAAAAAAAGCGTCCTCTATGGTGAACCCTATAAGACCTAGCCCATAAATGAAGGCGCTTTCTCTTACGCCCCAACCACCAAAACTTATAGGCAAGCTGGAGATTACTGCCAGCACAGGAATAAGCGCCAGAAACTCCCATACATGGCCTGTTCCAGAGTTCACGCCTAATGATAATACATATACGCTTAGTATGAAAAATCCTTGAGCAATAATGCTATAAAGGAAAGTTTTGCTCATTAAAGAGTAGTTTTCTGTATATGAACGTGTAATAGCAAGAATATTAAGGCGTTTTCTGTTAGAAAATATGAAGCTTTTTAATAAGCCGCTTCTCAAAACTATAATTAGTATCATTAAAACTGCCATTATTACGAAGATCGATAGTGCTAAAGCGATGCCAATTTTTTGGTCTAAAGTCGGAATCAAAAGAGGTAAGCCGCAGGCACTGAAAAAAAGCAAAGCCGCCATGCTCATAAAACGATCAAGAAATGTTGCAAAAACAGAACGTGTAACCGAAAGCCCTTCACGTATGGCAAGACCTGACTTAGCAATAATCCCTCCAATCGAACTGATAAACAAAATATTTGCAAAGAATCCTGCAATATTGATTAGCACACTTCTTTTGAACGGGACTTTTGTCTGGCCTTCATTAAGATATTGATGCCAACGAAGGTTTAAAAAGTATATCTGGCAAATAACCAGCAAGACCGAACCAGCTGCGAGTTTTGAGTCAAAGCTGGAAGCGCTTTTAATAAAAGAGGAAAGATCAATGTTAATTGCGAGAAATGCAATCAACGTAATACTTACCAAGATTTTAAAGGCTGTTTTCGAAAACATAAGACGCAAATAATATACTTCAGTAATGGGGATGTACAACATTATTTACAATTGCTAATTAACTGATGCTTTCGTATAAAACAAATATGCTAGGAAAATACGGTAGACCAGATCAAATAAAGACCGAACTAGAAGCTATGTTTGGAGAAAATGTATCCTTTAATAAAGCTTTACGAGAACATCATGGCAACGATGTAAGCTGGCATAAGGCCCAGCTGCCGGATGCAGTAATACTCCCTAAGAATAATGATGATATTATAAAGCTGGTCAAAATCGCCGTAAAAAACCGAGTTCCACTTATTCCTTTCGGCGCGGGTACATCGCTTGAGGCGCACATACATGCGCCATACGGTGGAATATCCGTTGATTTAAGCAAGATGAACAAAATAATCTCCTTTCACCAAGAAGATATGGCTATAACTGTCCAGGCTGGTGTCACGAGAAAGCAATTAGACAGTTTTTTAAAAGGAACTGGTTTGTTTTTTCCAATTGATCCGGGTGCAGATGCGACAATTGGCGGAATGGCGGCTACACGTGCATCAGGTACAAATGCCGTGCGCTATGGTACAATGAGCGAAGCGGTACTTAATCTTACTGCTGTAATGCCAAATGGTGAAATCGTAAGGACAGGACGACGTGCTAAAAAAACTTCAGCTGGATATGATCTTACACATCTACTGATAGGATCTGAAGGAACTCTAGGCATCATTACAGAAGTTACCCTCAAACTTCACGGCGTGCCGGAAGCTATTATAGGGGGATATTGCCCTTTTCCTGACATTGAATCGGCATGCAATGCCGCCATGTTAACCGTACAATCGGGCATTCCTGTCGCTCGTATGGAGTTGCTAGACAAATTGCAGGTAAAAGCCAGTAACCAGCATGACAATTTAAATTTACAAGAAACCCCTACTTTGTTTGTTGAGTTTCACGGGAGCCCTTCTTCAACAAAAGAACAAGCCGATTTATTTGATGAAATAATTCAAGATTTTGGAGGCGGACCCTTTAGTTATGCGGATAAAACGGAAGATCGAAATGCATTATGGGCAGCCAGGCATGAAGCGTTGTGGGCAGCAAAAGCGTTTTGCCCGGGTAAGCATATGATCATAACGGATGTTTGTGTGCCTATATCAAGATTGGCAGAGGCGATCGTTCAAACACAAAATGATTTAGAAGAGCTTAGTCTTGTTGCGCCTTTGGTCGGTCACGTAGGCGATGGAAACTTTCACCTTTTTCTAATGGTTGACGAGACTAATGAGCATGAAGTCTCTATGGCAAAAAAGTTGCTCAACCGATTAATTCAGAGAGCCCATGAAATGGACGGAACATGCACCGGCGAACATGGTATAGGAAAAGGTAAAAAAGCAGCCCTTATTAGTGAGCATGGACAGGAATTAGTGGGTATAATGAAATCTATAAAAAAGACACTCGATCCGGAAAACATTTTTAATCCAGAAAACATATTTTAAGAGTCGCGTTAAATCCTAATTATTATAGAGGTAAAGGTTTGATCAAAAACCATAAAAATTTATATGCTCCTTTTTAAGCGCATACCTTTATTAGCTGTAACATTCCTGAGCGCATTCTTGATATTCTCAGTACAGCCAATGGTAGCTCAAAAATTAACACCTTTTCTCGGAGGGGCTCCTGCCGTTTGGAACTCCCTTTTAATGCTTTTCCAGTGTCTGTTATTTACAGGGTATCTTTTTGTAGGAATTTTTTTGAAAAGCGACAAAAAGCCGCCAGGTTATATTTTTATATTTTTGGTATTTATTTCATTGCCGTTATTGTTCATTAGTCTGACAACGCAAACAACTATACCTGACGTAAGCAATCCAAATTTATGGGTTTTGTACAAAGGTATTATTATGGTGGGATTACCTTTTTTTGTGCTAGCTACCACAGCACCTTTAACACAAAAGCTCTTTCTAAATGCTAGACTGGAGAAAGGTGATGAGCCTTATTGGTTATACAGTATAAGTAATTTTGGTTCGTTCGTAGCCCTCATATCCTACCCTTTCTTAATACAACCAAATATTGGTTTGGAAAAGCAACTCTATATTTGGGCGATACTATTCGCAGTTTTCGCACTACTAATGCTACATCTTTTTTTTAAATTTTATTTTCAGGGAAGTACCAGTTTTAAAAATTTAACCCAAACCGCAAAAACCTGCTCGACGCCACCCTTATCAAAAAAGCTGTCATGGTTACTTCTCGCATTTTGTCCGGCAAGCTTGATACATGGTGTAACTGCAATAATAACTAATGATATTTCTTCTTTTCCAATTTTATGGGTTATCCCGCTATGCCTTTATCTAGCAACGTATGTTTTAACTTTTAGCGGTAAAATGGGATTTATAGGCGATAGAATAATTCGCCTTTCTGTTATAATAAGCATTATACCGCTATGTATTTTGCCGCTTTGGTATAATCCAATAGAAAATATTTTTATATTACTTGCCCATTTAACAGCTTTTTTTATTTTATCTTTCTTTTGCCATCTATGCCTTTACAACAAAAGACCGGAAGCTGAAAATTTAGGAACCTTTTATATATGGCTCGCTGCAGGAGGTTTTTTGGCAGGCATTTTTAATGCGCTCATAGCGCCCTACATTTTTGAAAAAATTTATGAATATCCTTTTACAATAATACTTTCAGTTATAAGTATATTCTACTTCACACAGGCAAAGGATCCAGCGCGATCCACATCTAAATATTTAAATTCCATTTTACTGTTTATTTTTCTATGCATCGTATTTGTGTGTGTGATCACTTACACACAAAAGACTTATGGAGATACGGAAAACATTCTTATTCTCGCGATACTTTCTATTTCCATTATATTTTTTACCCTCATTCGTTTGTATCACCCTTTTTATACAACTATGTGTATTTCAGTAGCACTTTTATCTTCAGGTTTAACGTTACATTCAAATGTATATTTGCCTGATTTTAAACATTTAGTTGCAGATGCCGAAAAACCTTATATTTCACGTAGTTTTTTTGGAATTAGTAAAGTTGTCCATACGCCTATCACGCCAGATGTCACAGAATATCTTTATTATAATGGCTTTATCTTACATAGTGCTGAACGCTACGTTCATTCGACTAATAGTATGCTGACTGACAAAGGCACCTATCATACACCTGTTATTGATAACGCTACAAAACTTGGTAAGCCAGTAGCAAGCTTAGGGCTTGGCAGTGGTAGTGACCTTTGTCTTGCTCAAGGTAAAACGAAGATAGAATTCTATGAAATCAGTCAAGATGTTATAAATATTGCCAGCAATCCAGATTTATTGAAGTCATTGAGCTTATGTGGTGAAAATTATGATATTTATTTGGGAGATGCGCGTTTAGAGATTGCAAATAAACCAGATGAGTATTATGGCGGAATTATTTCAACTGCGACCAGTTCCTCAACAGTGCCCTTTCACCTGATGACAAAAGAGGCCTTTATAATATATTTGAGCAAATTAGCTCCTGGTGGAGCGTTGGTATTTCTTGCGCCAGCAAGTTATTTTGATTACACGCCTTTGTTTGCTGCATATTCAGGTGAATTTGAAATGCCTATTTATGAATTGGAAATGTCTTTTGGAGGCGATTATAAGTACCAGTATTTTCTTTTTCTAAAGCCACCTGCAAACAATCAGGTTCTAGGTAAAAACCTAAACTGGTCGTTGCTACAACCTTCCAAAAAACAAGATATTTTATGGTCAGATGATTATTACAACATCTGGGCAGTTATGAAGTGAAATTACATTCCACAATGGCCCTGATTTTGTCCAGCACATGCTTGCCATGGAGCACTACAAGAATGAGGATTTTGGACAAACTGCGGGTGTGAACATGTCCAAGTCCAGGCGGATCCACTTCCGCCGCTCACGGCAGAGGGGGTTCCTATATCGCAAAGATTTGATGATGGTGCTCCACGTGTTGCAACTCCTGCGGCGCTACCGCATATGGAAATCGGTCCCCTGAATACACATTCACCACTGCTCTCTGAACAGTTGTTACTGTTTTCTAATGACGCTCTGATACATTGATAGCTATTACCTCTCCACGGCTTAAAACAACCAGTGTCTGAACCTTTGTAGATTACAAAACCTGCATCACAGGCATCTTGTTCCAAAGCAGCCAGAGTATTATATGTTTGACCATTACGGGCTGCTGGGCCACAATTAGCTCTTCTAAATGCACTACAGTTTTGTGAGCTACCCGTAGGGCTGCCTGTGCCTTGACATGACCACTCATAGGTAGTGTTTGTGGTTGTTATAGAGCTTGGGTTACCAGAGCTACATTGACCATTTGAACTTCCAGTTATACTCTCAGTTGAAGAGTATGTTCGACCGTTGGAACTGCCACATACACCATTAACTGTGGTTGCTGCTTTATTAGCGCTACAGCTGGCTGGAGTTCCTCCATTACTAGCGCTACAACTCCAGCTCCAAGGCCCTGAGCCTGATACCGCAGAGGCAGAGCCTCTTGAACACAGGTTGGAAGATGGCGCAGATGCAACAGTTGTACCATTAGCACTACCACATTGCCCGTTCACAGGATCAGGTGTCTTATTTGCACTACAATTGGCCGGTGATCCGCCATATTGACCGGCGCATGACCAACTCCAAGGCCCTGAACCTGATACCGCAGAAGCAGAGCCTCTGGAACACAGGTTGGAAGATGGCGCAGATGCAACAGTTGTGCCGTTGGCACTACCACATTGCCCATTTTCAGGTGGGTTACATTTTACAGAGGAACAATTTGCGCTGCCACTGGTTCCAGACCCTCGGCAGATCCAATTATATGTAGAGCCGGACAAAGTTGCTGTCGTAGGTGAACCATAACGGCACATATCTGTTTTTTTAGTTGGAGCGGCCGAAAATTCAGCACCATTTGCCGGTCCGCATTGGCCCGCACGACCTGTTGTAGAGGGCTGAGGTGGAGGTGTTGGAGAGGTAGCTTTACTTGCAGAGCATGTCACATCATTACCACCATCTAGCCCATCACATTTCCAGCGAAAATTAGAAGATGTATCACTCAATTCACTATATGTTCCAGCATTACACCCATTAGAAGTATTTGTAGCAGGCTGTGAAGAATAGGTACTGTTATAAGAGCGACAACTTCCGTTTACAGGAGTAGCCGGTGGAGGCGTTGATGATGTGCAAGTGGAATTACATTCAGCCAAAGCAGGGCTTCCCGGGCCTTGCCAGCCTACAGATTCACAGGATGAAAAAGGCGAGCCTGGGGTGGCAGACGGGTCATTACCACCAGTAGGACCCGGGCCTGGATTTGTTGTGCCACCATAATCACTAGAAGTTGTGCATTGGCTGCCGGTTCCATCGTTTCTTTCACAGCACCAAACATCTGCCCCTGCGAAGGCTTGTTGAGAAGAAAATATCAGGAGGCAAAAAACTGCAACAACAATATATGAATATGAATGTTTCTTCATGATTACCTTCTTTTGTACTTTCTTACATTTAATTTTTTATTAATTACGGGCATCTAAGTGGTCCGCTGGCATTACACCCTGTTCCATTGATGTTTGGTTGCTGTTGTACGGTACCATCCACACATTTTAAAGGGCGAGGACTTTGTTCATAACTACACCACACTTCTTCATCTGTTCTGGCTTCTCCGCATTGATCAACACATGATCTTCCTTGTGATGGTGGCGCAGAACACTCAGATGATGCATCACAGCCAAATGTTCCTGCGGGCTTCACACCTTTATAACCTCCAGTGCTTTGATAGACTTTTGGCGAGCTGAGATCTGCTTTATTCCAAAGTTTACTATCGGAAGGACATGTGAAGTCGTTAATTTCCTCACCTGCCGAAGCTCTGTAAGTCATCGATTGTCCGCACGCCGCTTCACCAGGATCTTCGGTTGGCGGAGGTGGAGGAGGAGTCGGCGACCCCCCGCTACCATCACATATAACTTTTACGCTAGTGGGTCCTTGTCCTGCAAATTTACTTGTAGGAACACCACTTAGAGACCACAGCCCGGTATTTGCTGGTAAGGATATTGGTGCCTCGTCACTATTTTTCCGTGTAGAGGAGGTGAATTGTGCAAATAAAGAACCTGTAGAGGCCCAGTTTTCAGTTTTCCAGCCACTGGCAGGGAGCACTTGTCCGTTGTTATTGGTGACCACCAAAGGTCCTGTTTGATCAAAAATAACGCCTCCAGAGAAGTTTCGCCCTTGATGTACAATTACACGTGTGCCGGAGCCAATGGCTAAACCATCAAAGCTACCATTACCTGCGCGATAAAACGGACCGGGACTTGCGTCAGAACCATATGAGTCTGTGTACTCCCCTGCTCCCACAATGTCGGACCCTGAGGGGCCATTGGGATTAGACCAAGTCAGGCTCGTATCACCAATTTTTGCCCGATATGTATTAAATTCATTTCTGTTGCTTGGCTTTATACCGGATACCCAAAAGAAACATTCATTAGTCGGGCATTGCGTTTGACCTGGGGGAACTGATTGCCCAGCTGGTATACAAGTAGTCGGACTGTTACTGCCGGCACTGCATGACGCATCATCAGTGCTTGCAGAATTATTGTTACCGCGGCAGGTCCATGTCCACGGGCCGCTACCTAATACAGGTGTGGGTGTTCCTTTACTACAAAGGTTGGCGGCTCCTGACGGTGCAGATGCTACTTCTGTTCTATCCACGGGACCGCATTCACCAAAAACTTGTGGGGGTGCGCAATTTGCAGCAGAGCAGTTCACCGAGCCGTAAGAACCGGATCCGGTACATTGCCATATCCAACTTGTTCCTGAAGATGTTGCTGCTGATGCTAATCCCCGGGCACATAAAAGAGCGTTATTCGTAGGGGCCGAACTATATTCTTGGCCATTCGCTGCTCCACATAAAGCAGAAGTTCCTGTCGCAGCTGATGCTTCTGAAGCAGACAGGAAAAAACATGTGACGGCTGTGAAAGCTATCAGGGCTATATATCTATATGTTTTCATGTTTATTTCCTAATCTTCATTTTAAAATTTTAAAAGCGTTTCCCTAAACTTGCACTCTACTCACAAACATAATGATCCCAGGTTTTATAAGCGGTCATTGAGTTTTGCGCAGGCTCTCTACATGCCGATTGGTGTATGCATGAAGAACCAGGACTACAACTTCCTGTAGGTGCTTGGTTACCAGGGCACCAGCGATTACCTGAAAGCCTATCACGACAGGATCCAAAATCTTCAACTGATGTAAAGTCTAGACGCCAGCTTCCTGTTGCAGCTTGGACTGTTGC
>NZVS01000055.1 GCA_002701555.1 Alphaproteobacteria bacterium
ACAACCCTCAGATTTTGATTCAGTCAAGTCACGAGCGGTAACAGTTGAATCGACTGCTCTGGCGAAAGACCTCAAAAAGCGTGGTTTTAAATTTCTAGGGCCCACAACTATGTATGCCCATATGCAGGCTATGGGACTCGTTAACGACCATTTGCATGGTTGCGATTTTAGATAAGGCCGCTATAGTCATATATATTATGACCTCATTTTCTAAAAAACTATCCTTCACCGCCATTCTTTTCGTTGCTCTTATTGCAATAGCTGTAACTGTCCTCATCTTCCGGCCGCGTTCTCCTGCGCCTGCGCAACCACAAAGTGACTACAAAGTTGAAGTTGTCACAAATGGTTTAAATCATCCATGGGGCATGGCTTTCTTACCGGATAACTCAATTCTGGTAACAGAAAGACCGGGTAGCCTAAAACTTTATAAAGACGGAAAATTAATGTCCATATCCGGTGCGCCTGAGGTTTTTGCAGAAGGGCAGGGCGGCTTACTAGACGTGGTATTGGACCCGGATTTTGATAATAACCGTATTATATATCTTAGCTATTCAGCTGAAGAAAATGGTCGGAAAGGTACTGAAATTTATAAGGCACAGCTTGCAAGTGACAGGCTTGTCGGGGGCAGGGTCATATTTAAGGTCGATCCTAAAGTACCTGAAGGCGCAAATCATTTTGGCTCAAGACTTGTTTTTGATACTCAGGGCTATCTTTATGCCACAATCGGAGACCGCTTTAACTATATGGACGAGGCACAAAATCCTGAAAGCCATTTAGGTAGTGTCGTGCGTTTAAACAAAGACGGCACTGTTCCAGAAGATTCAGCCTATCCAAACGGGGTTTTTGTCTATGGTACTCGTAACGCTCAGGGCATGATCTTGCATCCTGAAACGGGCGACATCTGGATTCATGAGCATGGGCCACGCGGTGGCGATGAGATTAATATACTTCAAAAAGGTGCCAATTATGGATGGCCGAAAGTCACATTTGGTATTGATTATGACTTCACCACGATTTCTGATAAAGAACATGCACCCGGTGTCACTGACCCCATCCACCAATGGACTCCGTCAATTGCACCATCAGGTATGATCTTTTATACTGGAGAGGCATTCCCCCAATGGCGAGGTGATCTCTTTATAGGCACATTAGCGGCCCAGCATTTACGTCGTATAGACATGAATGGTGAAGAAGTGGCTGGGGAGTATGAGCTTTTAGAAGATAAAGGCTTGAGAATACGGGATGTAGAGCAGGACCCCGAAGGCTACATATACGTCCTGACAGACGAAAGGGACGGGCAAATACTTCGCCTCGTCCCTGTCGATTAAGTCAACTTTTCGCGTTGCTTATAAAATTGTTGTACTGTCGTTTTCATCATCGTTAGGTAAAAACATTTCGACTTTTCTGATAGGGCTTCTATCAACCTTTTCAAAAATATCTTGTGCTGCGACAGATTCAGTACTTTCTATTTTGATTTCTCCATTTTTATCAATAAGGAAAGTCTTAAAGGAATTCATTTCTACCCCGTATGCGTTGCGCAAATTGGCAGGATCTTTGTTGTCCAATATCGCAAGTTCAGGTGCAGTTTCAATTTCTGTTGGGAAAATGTAGATTACTTGCATATCACGGCTTTCAACACCGCTTTGATTGGCCGCAAGATCATTTTTTATCTCAAGATAGCTCTGATCCGTTCTTGCCGGTGCAAAAACAAGAAGTATCCTGTTTTCCTCAAGCAGTGGCTTGATAGGGTTTGGTGCACTTGCAAATACAGGAAGCACCGCAGTTAAAACAATTAGTGAAGTTATTACAAATATCAGTCTCATGCTCTACACACGTATGAGAGTTAATATTAGTTCCAAATAGTTTACGAAAGATGAAAATTTTAAAGATCAGAACCATTTCTGCGGCTGGTCTATACGGTATCCTTTAATACCCCTGATTGCGCCTTTAAATAACCTGTAACCCAGATAGATCAAGCAAGGCCCGAGGGTGAGCGGAACAGCAAAAATGATAAGGTCAAAGTTGTCTTTTACCAGTTGCAGGTAAGCCGAAGATAAATCAGGCATTAAACCGCTTTCAACTGATGATTGAACTGACTGGGAAAAATTGAGCAATGAATTCGGATCTATGCCGTAATAAAACCAAACGGCACAAGCGGCCATACCTGCAATCAGGAAAAGACCGAATATCCAGATGGTCCTAATAATATAGGTAGTGTGGTTTTCTACCAAAGTAGTCGGTCCGAATTGCGCCCTTAAAATATAGGCCCATACAAGAACTATCAGAAACAAGATGCTGGCAAAGACTGAAATTGCCGGATATGGAGCAAATTGTAAAACAACTGACACGACAAAGGCCGCGTAAAGATTGCGAACAGCATTTAGATTTTTTTTCGCATCATCATTCATAGTAGCTCCGTTTGTATATAATATAGGGTTTTAATGTCGACCGAAAAGAGACTCTATCTCACTTAGTGACAATTCAATATATGTGGGTCGTCCATGATTACACTGACCAGAAAGAGGTGTTTTTTCCATTTGTCTCAGCAGAGCGTTCATCTCATCGACTGTTAATCGCCTTCCGGACCGTACTGAACCGTGACATGCCATAGTAGCAAGCACATGATTTATTCTCTCTTCAAGCCCGGTAATTTCACCTTCTTCTGAAATCTCATCAGCCAGGTCGCGAATTAGTTTTCCAGGGTCAGCCTTTCCCAGTAATAGAACAGGCATGGCATGAACGGCCAAAGCCCCTTTTCCAAAAGCCTCAATCTCAAGTCCAAGCTTTTTCAGTGCTTCGGCTTCACTAAGGAGCTGATCAAGAACAGTATCTTCAAATTCAATAATCTCAGGCGTTAAAAGTCCTTGAGACTCCACCACACCGTCGGACATCTGCTCTTTGAAGCGTTCATAAACCAATCGTTCGTGTGCTGCGTGTTGGTCTACCAGAACCATCCCGTGAAGGGTTTGCGCTACAATATAGCACTCATGTAATTGAGCGCGCGCCGCACCTAAGGGATAAGCCATTTGCTCCGCAACAGTATGGGCCTCTAGCTCCGCACGCGCTGAAGGCTCAGGCTGGTAGCTTGAATATGCTTGCCTTGCAAGATTGCCGAAGCTCTGACCGCCACCGGCCCCACCATAGGGGCTAGGCGTATAGTAAGTGGAGTTTTGATCTGAAAGGCCACCATCGCTCTCATGCCCACCATCCGGCCTTGATAAATCCGAGGGCTGATTATAAGGGAGGGAAGGGGCGTCATATCCTCTGAAGCGTGCGCGTTGTAGTCTGTCTAACGCGGATTGTGAAACAGAAGTTGCTGTTTTCGTACCGCCTTGGTGAATGGCGTGCCTGATAGCTGACACAATCAATCCGCGGACTATCCCAGGGTCTTTAAACCGCACTTCAGTTTTTGCCGGATGTACATTCACATCAACATATTTTTTTGGTAACTCAACAAAAAGAACAGCTGTCGGATAGCGGTCGCGAGCTAAAACGTCCATGTAAGCTGCCCTTAGAGCGCCTCCTAGTAGTTTGTCTTTAACAGGTCGTCCGTTTACAAAAAGATATTGGTGCTTGGCAGTTCCCCTATGCAGGGTAGGAAGCCCTGCAAATCCAGTCAATCGGACACCATCACGTTCGGCATTGATTTCCAAGGCATTTTCAGGAAAATCTGATCCTATAAGCTGACCTATGCGCTCCAGGCGCCTTTCAAAAAGTTGACCGTGCGCGGCTGTGACAGACAGAACCGTGTTACCGTTATTTGCCAGTCTGAAAGAAATGTCAGGATAGGCAAGTGCAAGGCGTATAACAACGTCTTTGACAGCGCTATATTCAGCCTGGTCTGATTTCAGAAATTTCAGGCGCGCAGGTGTAGCATAAAAAAGGTCACGCACAGTAACTGTCGTTCCTTCGGCATGTGCCGCAGGTTTTAAAGCGTGTGTATTGCCCCCCTCTACCTTCAATTCCCAAGCTTCTTCTTCATCGCGCGCGCGGGAAGTTATTGTAAGCCTTGATACCGCCCCTATGGATGGTAAGGCTTCTCCTCTAAAGCCTAGATGATCAAGATTTAGAAGGTCTTCATTTGGCAGTTTCGATGTTGCATGGCGTGCAATACAAGCTTCCAGATCTTCAGGAGACATACCGATACCATCATCACGTATCGAAATCAGTGATTTACCACCTTCGCGAATGTCTATATCAATGCGGCGGGCATCAGCATCAATAGCATTTTCTACCAATTCTTTTACGGCAGCAGCAGGCCGCTCGATGACTTCACCGGCCGCAATCTGATTCACAAGGTTATCAGGAAGATGTCTTATCCGCATGGAAGAAGATGCTACAGGGGCTTTGCCTTTCACGCAAATATTTGCCGCAGTTGCGAGCGAGTTCTGTGTTGATAAAATTAAATGGCAAGATTATCCGCTGGCAATGCCAGTCTTATCAAAAACTGCTTTATCGGTAGTAGCATTTTTGAGGTTAATGTTTTCTATATTAGCACCCGTCAAATCAGCGCGTGTTAGGTCTGCTCCACTTAAATCGGCATTAGATAAATCTGTACCCATAAGCACACAATCCCTGAGATTTGCACCTCGCAAATTTGCATATTTAAGGTTGGCGCCCGATAAATTAACGCGTTCCAGCCTTGAGCCACCATCTGGCGTGGAAAATTTAAGAGGTGAAAGATTTGCGTTTTCCAAATTGGCGCGGTTAAGGCGTGCTTCTATAAAGCGTGAACCGCGCAGGTCCGACTCGGAAAGGTTTGTATCGCGAAAATCTGACTTATCAAACTGACAAAATTGCATTTCGCACCCAGCAAGGTCCATTTTGACAAAATTTGCATCAATGGCGCGTATTGCAGTAAGGGGGTAGTCTTTGAGGCTTTTTGTTTCACGCATATCAATATTACTAATATCTAATTGATTGCCCTTTCCGCCTTTACTGGTTATCCATTCGGCATGCCCCTCAAGCATGTCTTTTATAGTGAGACCTTGCTCTTCAAGGACATCATCCATTTTTTTCTGTTGCTTATGTGCATCAAACGCTGCACCGTCTGTTTCTGCGGCTGTAAGTTTAACGCCCTCGTTAATGCTCTCTTTAAGGTTAGCGTTTCTTAAATCACAACCGGAAAAGTCAGCATTAGTTAAGTTAGCGCCAGTAAAATTTACGCCTCTTAAATCAGCATCATTGATAATTACACCTGTTAAATCGGCTTCTGAAAAATCAGCGTCTGATGCGCGCGAGCCAGAAAGGTTTGTCTCGGTCATCTTGGCTCCGGCAAAGTTTGTACGACCTTTACTGCGTTCTTTGCCAAGGTTCATTTGTGACATCGTACCGTCTTCACCACTTTCCATGATACGACCTTCGCGCATATCAGCTGATTCGAGGTCAGCACCTGTAAGATTTGCGCCGGCAACATAAGCACCTCTGAAATCCGCACGTTTAAAAACCGCCCTTTCAAGATTTGCATTTCTCAGGTCGCATGCGAAAAAACTGACTCCTTCGTAAACCCCACCTGACAGGTTGGCTCCCCTTAGGATTGATCCAGTAAAGTCAGCACCTTCGAGGTTGAATGCGCGAAAGTCTAAGCCCGATAAATCTTTAAATTTAAGATTGGCGCGGATACCACCACGAAGCCCCTTTCTAAACATTTCATGTTTTTTAAGGACGGTGTCCAGATCTTTCTGGTTGAATTTTTCGTATTGTGGCCCGTTCATATTCTAGGTTTTTAGTATAATGAGTGATGGTAAACAAATACTTTCAATGTGCTGTATTTGTGCAATTTAAGAGTATAACTCATTTCAAAAAGTGTTGCGAGGATTAAACCTTTGAACGCATGTCCGAATTCCCTCTCTGTAAAATCTCTTTTGCAAGAATTTTTCCAAGCTCTACACCAGGCTGGTCAAAACTATTAAGATTCCAGATTATACCTTGTACAAATATTTTATGCTCATAAGCTGCAATAAGTTGCCCTATTATAAAAGGTGAGAGAGTATCTATCTCGATAAGATTAACAGGTTTATTGCCATCAACTTGCTTGGATATGTCACCGTCGGACTCTTCGAAATTCCGCCCAAAAGAAAAAGCATCGGCCTGTGCATATGCATTGGCATTTAAAATATCGTGATGTGATTCTGGCGTATATGGTGATTTTCGAACGACAATAATATCGCACGGAATAGTTTCTGTACCTTGGTGAAGATGTTGGTAAAAAGCGTGTTGACCGTTAGTGCCAGCTTGTCCAAATATGATTGGTCCGGTTTCATAATTTACTTTATTACCGTTACGGTCGATAGATTTTCCATTAGATTCCATATCAAGCTGCTGTAGGAAGGAAGGAAGGTGTTCCAGATTTTGGGAATAAGGCAGAACAGCAAGGGAATTCATAGATAAGAAATTCCTGTTCCATACACCGATAAGTGCCATCAAAACAGGAATGTTTTGCTCAAATGGTGCTTTTTGGAAATGCCTGTCCATTGCGTGTGCACCTTCCAAAAGCAAATTGAAATTGTCAAAACCGATAGCGCAGCATATTGAAAGGCCTATTGAAGACCAAAGGGAAAAACGTCCACCCACCCAGTCTTTAAAAGGAAATACGAAATCTTTGGAAATGCCGAATTCTTTGGTGGCGTCTTTGTTGGTCGAGAGGGCAGCAAAATGCTTTCCTATATCAGAAAGACGAGCTTTTTTAAGTAGCCAATCTTTTGCAGCTTGGGCGTTAGCCATAGTTTCCTGTGTTGTAAAAGTTTTGGATGCAATCAGGAAAAATGTCGTTTCTGGGTTTAGGTTTTTCAGGGTTTCAGATAAATCTGAGGGATCAATATTTGAAACAAAGTGAATATTCGGGCCGTCCTTTAAATGTCTAAGGGCATGGCATACCATTTTAGGACCAAGATCCGATCCACCAATACCGATATTAACAATGTCTGTGAAAGGTTTACCTGTATAACCCCTTAATTTGTTGCTGCGCAAATCTGTACTGAAAGTTTCCATAGCCTTCAGACTATCTTTCACGAATTCGGATAAGTTTTCTTTCCCAACTGTAAATGAAACATCGTGTTTGTCCCGGCAGGCCATATGAAGGACAGACCGGCCTTCACTTTCATTTATCTTCTGCCCTGAAAAAAGCTTGTGCCGCCATTGTTCAAGCTCACAAGCTTTTGCCAGTTCAATTAAAAGCGAAAGAGTATTGTCCTTTATCATATTCCGGGCATAAGACAGGGTTAACCCCTGACTTTCGATCCGCATACCTTCTTTACCGGACATATTATCTTTAAGTTTTTCCCTTAAAGAGAAGTCCCTAAAGCTCTTGGCATGTTCCTTAAGTGCTTTCCATTCAGATAAATCGTTTCTTTGCATGTTAAAAACTCCGTTTTTGACTTACAGGGCATTAGGCAGTTCAGTAATTTCCCGAGTTGTACTACCAGGCTTTTCTTCACCCACAACTATAACTAGCCGGTTATCGTCCGTTAATAATCTTTGGGCGACTTGAGCAACATCTGTTTGAGTAATAGCTTTTATTTTATCACGCAATAAATCGAGATAGTTTTTAGGCAGGTTTTCTTCTTGCAGGGAAAGCAAAGTCGCTGAGATCGCACCCGTCGAAGTCAGCCCAAGGGGTAGAGAGCCAAGAATATAACTTTTCGCATCTTCAAGTTCTTGTTTGGTCACGCCGTCCTTTTTAATGTCTTGTATTGTTTGATCAACTGTGGATAGCAGTTCGCCAACCGTTTTAGTCTGCGTTGAGGCCCCTATTACAATTAGTTGTGCATGATTTAACCGTTGCAGGGAGGAATAAATGCCGTAGGTAAGACCTTTCTTTTCACGAACCTCTTCCATTAGTCTGGAGCCAAATCCGCCAGCACCAAAAATTTGGTTCATAATCTGGAAGGCATAATAATCAGGGTCATCACGCTGGATACCTTCATATATGATACGCACAGCTGATTGCGGGACATCAAGCCCAAAATAGGCGGTTTCGTTACCATTTTTTAAAACAACATTTTTTGTTTCGGAGGAACTTTCCGGCTTTTTGGGAAGATCGTTAAAAGTCTTGTTTAGCATCGACTTTACTTGTTCTGGTGAAATATCACCGGCTATGGATACAATCAAGCGATCCTTTGTAAATTCCTTTTGTACAAAGTGCCTCAGATCCTCGGCTGTTATTTTTGGCAAAGATGAAAGTGTTCCGCCGCTGTTTCGTGAGTAGGGGTGCCCCTCGAAAGCCAGATCATTTTGTAGACGTGCCGCAATCCAGTCCGGATCAGTTAAGCTCGTTTTAATACGACTTAGATTTGATTTCTTCATGCGTTCGAGGGGGTCTTCCTCAAAGCGTGGTTTAACGAGTGCCTTTGAAAGGAGATCGAATGCCAATTCCTTATTCTTTGTCAGCGTTTTTAAAGATCCACCAAAATTATCACGCCCCCCAGAAAAAGAAAGGGATATGGAATTGTCCGCTAATGTTTTTTGAAAGGCTTGGGAGTTCAGGTCGTCCGCTCCTTCATCCATTGTGTTTGATAATAGTTGCACAAGTCCTTGTTTTTCGTCGGGCTCAAGAGCTGACCCAGCACCTTTAAATGCGAAATGCATAGAAATAACAGGCACTGAATGGTCTTCAACCAGCCATGCCGTTATACCTTCATCTGAAACGACTTCTTGAATATCCAGAATGGGGGGAGCGGTGTTTTTATCCTGAGCGGTAGCCGCAACAGGAAAACTGGCAAATAGAAACAAATGAAAAATAGGAATTAAATATTTCACTCTTTATCCCCCGCATCGTCAGCAAGTTTTTCAGCGTCTTCTAATGGTGGTGTTGCGGGTACCAATGTGCCTGTTACCGTATTTGACTGGCCCGGTATTAAATAATTCCGCGCGGTTGTAATAATATCTTCCTCTGTTATAGACATGATCTGTTCAGGCCATGTTTCGACCTCATCCAAGGTTGATCCTGTGGCTAATGATCCACCTATAATTCTTGCAGGACCACCTAAAGAGTCGCGAGCATAAATAGCGGCATTTTTTAAACGTGTCTTTGACTCTGATAATTCCCCTTCGTTGAGGCCGTCTTCAACGAGTTTTTCAAGTTCTGAAATAAATGCATTTTCCAATTCTTTAAAATCTGTCCCCTCAGTTGGGACAGCAGTGAACCAAGCAGACCCTATGTCACGGTAATCAGCATTATAACTAAAGGAGGCAGAGACAGCCTTTTTTTGTTCGATGACTATGGCTTTGTATAAGCGTGCGCTGGGTCCTCCACCTAAAATATCATCCAAAAGGCTCATGGCTAGTGAGGCTGTTTTATCCTTGGTGTACACGGGAGCACGGTATCCCTTGGCGAATAGACGCTCTTTTACCTGCGGGTCTGATGCTTCGAGGCGAACGTCGTTTTTAAAATCGGGAATAACAGGATATGTCTTTTCTGGCGCAGGATCCCCCTTTACCTGCCCATAAGTCTCTTTTATGTCCGTTAGGATTTCTTCCAAAGTTACATCCCCCGATATTACGAGAATAGCATTAGAGGGTGTATACCACTCATTATAAAATGCCAAAGCCTGATCCCGCTCCAACCCTGATACTTCATCCATCCAGCCTATTACGGGTTTACCATAGGGGTGCCCGGGGAATAGGTAACTGCGTAATTGCTCAAAAAATTTAGCCTGAGGGTTGTTGTCAGTACGCTGGCGGCGTTCTTCCAAAACGACCTCTCGTTCAGATAACACTTCTTTCTCGGGAGCGTTTGCATTGCGCATGCGGTCAGCTTCCAGCTCCATCATTCGCGGCAGGTGCTCTTTGGCTATCATCTGGTGGTAAGCAGTATAATCGTATGATGTAAAGGCGTTGTCTTCTCCACCAAGTCTGCGAACGACTCTGGAAAATTCACCCGGCTCCTGTTTTTGCGTCCCTTTAAAAAGAAGATGCTCCAGAAAATGCGCAGAACCGGATTCTCCCGAAAGCTCTTGTGATGACCCCACTTTGTACCAAAGCATGTGATAAACAATTGGGGCGCGATGGTTAGGAATAACTACGACTTCCAGACCGTTATCAAGCTTTGTCGATTGAGCATTGAAGACTTTGGCATGTGCGGAAGCACAAAAAACCAGAATAAGGAGAAGGGATGTTATTAGCTCTTTTATCATTGCCAAAATAACCTAGCATTCTGGCAGAAAAAAAGAAGGCTAAAAGTAGCGATTATTCAGCTTCATCACCGACAGTCCGCACATCACCGGTATTTAATGGACGACCGGCTGCCTGATTAGCCTTTAAGCGCTGGGCTTCGGCTTGTGGATCAATAACGCTGCCTTGTGCTTCGACTTTTCTGTTCAATATTTTATCAATGACCGCTTGCTCTTCATATGTTGTTTCTTCGGCCTCTTCATTGACGACTTTCCGAATTTGGGGCGAGGTCTGTGTGGCACCAGTTTGCTCTAATAGTACAGCTTCGGATTCAGTCATTGTTGTGCTTGTAGGAATGGCTGTCCGGGATGCTGTAGGCATCTGTCTGACAACTGTGCCGTCTTCCATAACAATTTCTTCAGGCATTTCCGGGCCGAAGAGGGCTTCAGCAGCCATTTCTTGTGAAGTTTTTTCCTGTGGACGTGGCGCCCCGGGTTGAGGTACAGGAAGTTGTACTAGGTTGGAGGGTATAACCAGCGGTGCACGTTTTATAACAGCAAACTCATCAGGAGTTGAACGCGTCAATCCAAGTTTTTCTTTAGCCCCACTACATGCACTTAAACCGCATATAATAAGAAGGGAAAGGGAAACTGCACTTAGTTTGTTAATCATTGTGATTACTCCGTAGAAGCTTTTTTGTCATCTTTTCCGTCTAAGAATATACTCTTAAAAAGTAATATGCCAACCCCTACTACTATGCAGGAATCCGCAACATTAAAGGCCGGGTAATGCCAACCTAAAGCATGGAAATCGAGAAAGTCTGCTACGGCTCCAAAGCGAAGTCTGTCCCAAACATTGCCAAGTGCGCCTGATATAACTAGAATTGAAGACAGTTTTATAAGATCGGAAGTTGTTCTCATAAACCATATGGCAAATGCAAGTGCCATAATACAAGCAAAACCCGAAAGCAATATAACCGACATTCTTGCGTCATTTGCAAACATCCCGAATGACACACCCTTATTCCAGACCATTACGAGATTGAAGAACGGGTTGATTTCTTGCAGATGGAAATCAAGCCTGTCTTGTTTCATATTTAAAAGCCAGCCTATAAAATCCTGACCATCTTGTTTAAACAATCTTTCAATAATCAACCATTTCGTGATCTGGTCAAATATAAATAGAACATAGACAAAGATGAAAAGAGAGAGAGCTTTTAGTTTCATGCTTTCCTCATGCCGCTTTTCTTTTTTCCAGATACCATTTTACAGCATCAGCATCACGTAACGACAGCTCCGGATATTCGGGATCATCTCCCACCTCGGGAAGTATTTTCCAGCAACGCTGGCACTTATTACCTTTGGCGAGTGCAAATTCAACGGCGACGCCTTGAACATCGCTCAATGTGAAACACCCATCAGGTGCATCAACATCCATAACACTGGCTTGTGAAGTAATACATATCTCGGCCATATCTTGCCCTTTTAAAGCATCGGCATACTCGCCACTAACATAGATAACAGGGGCCGCCTCAAGAGACGACCCAATTTCCTTGGCGGCGCGCTTCGGCTCTAATGCACCCAATACAACATCACGTGCTTGCGAAATGAAAGCCCATTTCTTGGCAAGTTCCGAATCCATCCAGCTGTCAGGTATATCAGGAAAAGTTTTAAGATGAATACTTTTTGCGTCTTCGAAGATGCCTTTCGGGCGATATTTCCATGCCTCTTCGCATGTAAATGACAACACCGGTGCAAGCCATGTAACAAGGCATTCGAAAACACGCGCCATGACCGTTCGTGTGGCGCGGCGCTCAAAAGAATCGGGTCGGTCGCAATAAAGGCGGTCTTTCCTGATATCAAAGAACAACGCTGACAAATCTGCGTTACAGAAATTATGAAGCGTATGCATTAATTTTCCGAATTGATAATTGGAGGATAGCTCAACCACTTTTTTATCAATGTCATGCAGCTGGTGCAAAACCAGTCTTTCAAGTTCGGGCATTTCTGCATATTCACTCTCATCCAGCATTTCTTCGGCTGTGAAGCCTTCAAGAGCGCCCAAAAGAAAACGGAATGTATTGCGTAAGCGGCGATAAATGTCACCGGATAATTTTATGGAATCTTTTGAGATGCGAATATCTTCCTGGTAATCGGATAAGAGCGCCCATAGTCTTAAGATATCTGCGCCATATTCATCCATGACATCTTTGGGGTCGACAACATTTCCATCTGATTTGGACATTTTATAGCCGTTTTCGTCTAACACAAAACCATGTGTCAAAACGGCTTCAAATGGAGCGTGTCCTTTGGTGCCGCAGGATTCAAGAAGGGAAGACTGAAACCAGCCGCGGTGCTGGTCTGATCCTTCCAGATAAAGGTCGGACTTCTGGTTAAGTTCCCCGCGATCATCAACCACAAAGCGATGCGTCGAGCCGGACTCAAACCATACGTCGGCGATATCAAATACCTGCTCGTAATCATCTGCCTTCAAATTCCCAAGAAAATCCTGTGCTGGTCTTGCAAACCAAGCATCGGACCCTTCTTCTTCAAAAATATCGGTAATACGCTTTAAAACAGTCTCGTCCTTTAAGGGCTCGCCTGTTTTCTTGCTTACAAAAAGGGCTATAGGTACACCCCAGGCACGCTGGCGTGAAATGCACCAGTCAGGCCGTCCTGAAACCATTGAGGTAATGCGTGCTTCGCCTTTAGCGGGAACCCATTTTGTCTCTTCAATGGCTTTTAATGCTTTCTTACGTAATTCCAGCTCGTTTTCCATAGCAATAAACCACTGTGGGGTCGTACGGAAAATAAGAGGTGCTTTGGAGCGCCAGGAATGCGGATACTCGTGGCGAAGAGAACCTTTAGCTAAAAGCGCGCCTGCCTCATCCATTGCTTTTAAAACAGCAAAATTACCACCGCCCAGTTCGCCTTTCTGGGTATAGACTTCCAACCCTGCGAAAAGGGGAACATGATCGCGGTATTTACCATCATCCGTAACATTATCTGTGACTTCAACACCATATTTCTTACCAAGTGCGTAGTCATCCGCGCCATGGCCAGGCGCAATGTGGACAAATCCAGTACCCGCATCATCAGTTACAAAATCGCCGGGTAATACAGGAACATCAAAATCGTAGCCTTGTCCGCGAAATGGATGGGCGCAAATTGTTCCTTCCAAAGATTTGCCATCAAAAGTATCAGACGCAGTCCAATCGCTAATTTTGGCTTTTTCTTTGACTTCTTCTGCCAACGTTGTTGCAAGTACAAATTTGTCACCTTTTTTGGCTTTACAGCCTTCTTTAACTTCGTTGACTGTATAAACCGCGTATTCTATGTCTTCGCCAAATGCGATGGCGCGGTTGGAGGGCATCGTCCAAGGGGTTGTCGTCCAGATAACGACAGAAGTATCCTTAATTGTCTCGTTATCTGTTTTTATAACAGGAAACTTAATCCAGATAGTTACAGATTTGTGTTCTTTATATTCGACCTCGGCCTCGGCCAATGCTGTTTGTTCAACAACCGACCACATGACAGGTTTAACACCTTTATAAAGGCCACCATTCATAAGGAATTTATGAATCTCACCAGTAATCAGGCTCTCGGCACGATTGGTCATAGTCAAATAAGGGTTGTCCCAGTCACCCGATACCCCAAGGCGTTGGAATTCATCCGATTGAATATCGACCCATTTTTTTGCAAACTGGCGACATTCCTCACGGAATTTAAGCGGGTCAACCTCATCTTTGTCCTGACCTGCCTCACGATATTTTTCTTCAATTTTCCATTCAATCGGTAATCCATGACAGTCCCATCCCGGTACGTAGGGTGCATCAAATCCGCGCATCTGCATGGTTTTAACAACAACATCTTTTAGAATTTTGTTTAAGGCATGCCCCATATGAATATGACCATTTGCGTAAGGTGGGCCATCATGTAAAATGAATTTCTCTCGGTTTGCGGACGTTTCACGAAGCTTTTTATAAAGCCCCATTTCCTGCCATTCCTTCATTATCTCCGGTTCTTTTTGCGGTAAACCACCACGCATAGGGAAATCTGTCTTGGGAAGAAAGACGGTTTCTTTATAAAAATCGGCATTTTTTGTCTGTTGTTCAGTCACGTGTTTAATCTCTTTAGTAATGTTTATTCATTCTGATTGAATTATAGTGAAATAAGATAGATAACCCGGCTCTTAGAGAAGAGACGGGATCATAATTCGGATAATGTGACCGTGATATTTCATAAGTAAAGTTATAGGGGCTTTATCCTTTAAAAATCAAGCCAAAAGCTTTCGCGCTTTACGGCAATCCAAATCCATCTGTTTAACAAGATCATCGAGACTGTCAAAGCGCGCCTCGTCCCTGATTTTTTGGACGGGCTTAACCTTAAGCGTCTTTCCGTATAAATCACCCTCAAAATCCAAAAGATGAGCTTCAACCAATGCTTCCGGGGTTTCAAACATTGGCCGAATACCAATATTTGTTGCAGCTGGAAGCCATTTGTCATCACCTTCGATCTGTACGAGAGTAGCATAAATACCGAAAGAGGGGTGCAACGTGTCATCAAGTAGGATATTTGCTGTGGGATAACCGAGCTCGCGGCCACGTTTATCACCATGGATCACTTCGCCCTGAATATGCCATTCCCAACCCAGCATATCATTTGCCTCGTCTATCATACCGCGTCTTAGATAAGAGCGAATAGTGCTTGCAGAATATTTTTGCCCGTTCTTATTCTGGACCGGTGAGATAGTGCTTACCTCTATGCCAGCTTCCTTTAAAGTGTCTACATTACCTTCACGGCCTTTCCCGAAATGAAAATCATAGCCAATCACAACATGCGAAGTGCCAAGTGCACCCTTCAAGACATTGGAAATAAAATCCTTGGCTGAGGATTGTGCAGTTTTCCGGGTAAAATCAAGTTCGTACAAGAAAGCCATGCCCTCATGTTCAATTCTGCTGCGCTTTACGTTTATCGGTGTAATTCTGAATGGCTCAGAAGGGGCTTGAAAGACGGAACGTGGGTGGGGCTCAAAAGTAAGTACTCCTGCAGAACAGTTTTTGGCATTCGCAATTTCTTTTGCTTTCTCAAATAAAGCACAGTGTCCTTTGTGAATACCGTCAAAATTCCCTATTGCAATAATGCTACCTTTTAATTTATCAGGAAAATCTTGTGAGGGGCTGTAAAATATGGTCATAGCGATTGCTAAAATACTCACCTTAAAAAAAAATCACAAGAGGTGTTTCAGGCTGCCATCTTATCAAGAGTACTGTTAAGGCTATCTGTCATCATTTTTAAATATTGGTCTGGATTTTCAACTAACTCAAAACTTCTGCCAAGCTCGGACATCATGCCGTAAATAATTATAGTGATCATTAGGGGGTCCTGACCCTTGAAACGCCCGTTTTCCATTGAGGGCCCAAGATAATCCTCGAATGTTTTCAGGAGGGTGTTTGAGTGAATTGCCAGTCTTTCTTGATAGGGTATTGCAGATAGGGATTCGATGAGCAGTTTGCGAGTTTTTTTATTTTTACATTCTTTTAAAAAAAGTGAGCATCCAAGTTTTATAGCATCCCATGGGTCTTGTGTTTTTTTAAGTTCTTTATGAATCCTGTTGTTTATATCCTCCAGCAAACGGGTATAGACCGCGAGAAAAAGCTGACGTTTATCTTTGAAATGATAATAAAGAGAACCTCTGGCCATACCGCTTTCTGCAACAATGCGGTTGGTGGATGAATCGGCATAACCATGATTTATAAATTCGGTTTTGGCGATTTGCAGAAATAGCTTTCGTGTTTGCTCAAGGTTTTTCTTGTTTGGGCCTATATTTTTACTCATACCAGCTATGCAATTTTAAGGTGTGTATTTTTATTGACAACGTGTCAGTAAAAGCTATATCATTAACAGACTGACAGATTGTCAGTATATAGCATAAGGATATTTATCCAAGTTTTATTTTTAAGGAGAGTGTGATGGGAAGTTTTTATCCGATAATTGTCACTGACAAATTTGAAAAGACAATTAATTTTTATGAGGATTTTCTAGAGTTTTCTGTAGAAAATGAAAATGATGGTTTCGCGGTATTACAACATAAGAGCGACAAAACCATACGTTTAGGGGTTGCCCGTAGAAGCAATTCAGATATTCCTCAAGAGCTAGCCAGCTCTTTGGGTGGTACGTTTATAAATATATCTGTACCTGATTTGGAATATGCTTATGACCGTATGTATATGGAAGGTCTGGAGATTATCACAGAACCCAAAAAATCTCACTGCGGGCGTAAGTTTTTTATGATCAGAGACCCCAACGGCTCAGCAGTATGCTTTGCCGAAGAGGAAACAGTGCGCAAGAATATCTGGCTATCTGATACGCCAACATCGCAATTTGCAGGGGTTTAAAATTTAAATTCCGCAAGAAGGGTAATTAGCAGGACTTACACGTGTCCATGTCTGGCTTTTGCCGAATATAGGCAGACCTACATATCCGCGCACAAATAATGTATTGGCATCTTTTACAGAAAGTGTAGCACTGTAAGTGTCGCCATCGTCCGCTTTATATATTTTACCGCCTTCCCAAACATTAGGATTGCTTGGATTTTGTGAGAACCCCCAAAGAATCCCTAGGTTACAGAGAGGTCTGTTTTTTAGGTTAATATCGGGATTTTCTGAGTCGCTTGTCATCCCGCCATCTATGATCCAATGAATCTTTCCGCACAAGCCTTCATCACATTTAAAAGTTTCTATAACAGACCTTTCATTTTGTGTTAGCCAAAAGCCCTCAACTAAGTTTTGCTGAGCGAAAGAGGTGTTCAAACCTACTGTCATTGTAAGAAAAATAGTTAAAAGTGCGATTTTGAATTTCATAATTTACCTCCTTTAAGGTAGTGCAATAAATTATAATAGTACGAAATAAAGGCTTTGACCAGAAGGCAAAGCTTTACAGAATCTAAAAGGCATGGCAGAATTATCCACAAGTCCTGTCACGATTCGTCCGAATTGTGCGCTAATAAACAAATGAAGCTTAATAACCTGATGCGTCAGCTACTGCTAACATTGCTTTTGGGGTCATCCTTGATTCTGGGTGCCTGCTCACAACAGAGTGAGCCTTTGAGTGTGGATGAACAGGTTGATGTGCTTGATGCGGATCTCAGATCAGTTTTCGCAGATCAAGAGGTGCTTGATAAACCGCTCACATTATCAGAAGCAATGGCGCGAGGTATTCTTTATAACCTTGATCACCGTGTGTCGGTCATGGATGCAATGATCGCAAAGGGCGAGGTTGATATAGCCCTATTAGAGGTTTTGCCCTCTCTCGACGCACAAGGAAAATATATAAAACGCAATGAGGATAATGTCATATCTGCAACCTCAGCAGATAGTGGGGCGCAAACTGTTCCCCCATCTATCTTTCAGGAAGATGAACGTACGACAGCTTCTCTAACGCTAGGCTATGACGTTTTGGACGCGGGGCTAGCCATTATCGATTCCAACACGGCCTCTGACAAAGTCAGAATAGCAGAGGAACGTCGCAGAAAAGTTGTCCATAATATTATTCAGGATGTTCGCTCTGCTTATTGGCGCGCCGCAAGTGCGCAAATTCTTAAGGACCATATTGAGGATCTAATATCCGAGGGCAAGAACACGGTTGCCGATTTAGATAAAGACTATAAAAATAATTTTTCTTCATTAGCATCATCACAACAGCAGATGCGTTTGCTTGAGACGATGCACTCACTAACATCCTTGAAAGCACAGCTTTCAACTGCCAAGATTGAACTTGCATCTCTAATCAATATTCCTCCCCGCGCAGATTACGTTCTGGCTGTAGATGAAGAAACTATTTTTAATCCAGAAACTATTCCCGAGTTAGCTCTGGATCCCGAATCTCTCGAGCTTGTAGCTTTAATGATACGCCCTGAAATACGTGAAGATATTCTGATGCAACGTGTGGCAGCGCGAGATATTCGTAGAACAACGCTTAGTGCCTTGCCGGGTTTGAATGCATTTTTCGGTTACAATAATGACAGTAATGATTACTTGCGTAATAATGATTGGACAGAATTTTCAATGTCAATTACCGGTAATCTAATAAACTTATTCACGCTTCCGGTAAGGATTGAACAGGCGAAAAATAAGGAAAAGCTCACAGAAATGCGACGTCGTGCGCTTGTTGTAGCTATTATGAGCCAGGTCAATATGGCGCGACTTCGTATGGACTTGGCACAGGAGCGTTTTGATATCGTTCGGCAGCTAGCATCTGTATCACGTAAAATGAGAAATGTGGTTTCAGACAACAGTACGCTTTCACCATCACAAACCCTTGAAATGGATATGCAGGCAGCGTTAAACAGGGCGCAACTTCATATGGCTTATGCGGAATACCAGAATGCTTATGGTCGCCTTCTTAACTCAATAGGTATGGATCCACTTCCACCAACAGGACATGCGGGAAGTGTTAGCGAAATGGCAAATGTTATTGGTCAGAGAATAGATAATATAAGTCCGCAGATTTTCGATCGTCTATTGGCTTATCTACAGGAAAGAAATCTTCAAACGCCCCATCAGGTTCAAGACGTTCAGATTGTACAGGTTGAAACTGTTGAAACAGGATCTGAAAATATGCAAACGGAAAAAGTGGAGCTTATAGCTCCTGCAGCTGGCTCCAGTACAGGTTATGTGCCCGCCACCAAAAAGAATGCGTCCGTAGCTAAATATAATGATTAAATTTTGCTATGCTTCTCGATAGCCTTGTTAAGGATAACTTTTAATTCTTCGGCTTCCTTACTGCCTTCACCTTTAATATTTGTTTTAAAGGCTGCCCACATTACATCAATATGTGCCTTTACAATGACTTGGTGCACGGGATTTCGGGCATTAAGCTTCTCACAGAAATCTCGTAAGGATTCCCCAAA
The DNA here is from genome assembly GCA_002701555.1 of Alphaproteobacteria bacterium. Taxonomy (GTDB): domain Bacteria; phylum Pseudomonadota; class Alphaproteobacteria; order Micavibrionales; family Micavibrionaceae; genus UBA2137. Next base: position 19,021 of record NZVS01000055.1, read on the forward strand.
ATAGCTCATCAGTTCATAATTAAATGTTTTTGCGATATCTTTGATGTTGTTAGCATAGTTGTGAAGAGTACTTAAGTTCTGTTTCTCTTTTTTGGGATCATCCAGTTCACTTTTTAAATCGTCCCAGGCACTGTCTATTTTCGTTAGAATGATTTCGACTTCATCGGCATAATTTTCTTCTTGTTTCTCGATAGAAGCTTGTCCACGGGCAACTGCATTGGGGTCAATATAACCGCTTTTACCACCCTCGCCACCGGCTTTTGCTTTTAGTTTGTTTTTACGGTGAATAATTTTAACGTCTGATTTACTCATGATTCTGAAATTACCTCCGGTTTGTTCTTTCTCCTGTCTTCTCCATCAAAGGGAAGAGTTCTGCGCCGACGGTCTGGCCCGACGAAATCAGGGGCCTGGACGTAGGGACGCGGATGATCAATGATGTGCAGCATACGCTGTGTGATTTTCTCAGCGGAAACGGGCTTAACCATAACTTCATTGGCACCAAGGTCGCGGCTTTCATAGACAAGCTCGGTACTCGTATAGGCACTGCAAACAACAACAGGAATAAACTTAATGCTTGTATTCTTATGATTTCTTATCCATTTAAGCACATCCCCGCCGGTTCCGTCGGGCATAAGCCAGTCCAGAATAATCATATCAATATTCTGCCCTGAGGCGACAGCGTTGTTGGATAGGATTTTATCCTTCGCATCACGTACATTTCCAGCCTTAATTACGCTGCCGACGCCCATTTCCATGAGACAAGAGCCCAAAAGATTAGCTATGAACGGGGAATCCTCAACGACAAGGATTTTGAAGTCTCCAAGGTTGTAAGCTGTGCCACCTTGATCTTTCTTACTGTTTTGAGTGAGGCCTATTTCCATGGAATAAGTGTATTAAATTTTGTCTTAAGTACAAGTTATAATTTAACTTTTATTTCGCTCACCCGCTTTTCAGGCCGCTGTGCCTTACTTAACTTTTACTAACAAGGCTGCATGATCAGAAAATGGCTGTGGAATTATTTGTATGTCTAATTTGCCTTCAAGAGCAGGTGTATAGAGGCACAAATCAAGCAAAAGCTTTTTTTTATGAAACATAAATGTGGGTGTATCAGGATTATTTAAAAGCCTCAAACTGTCATCTTTTAAAAATGTATCAAGTTCTCCTAAACCTTTTAATATATTGAAATCAGCAAGTAAAATTACCTTCTCATTATAATTCTGAAGGATTTTCTTTATTTCTATGAACTGCTTTTGACGTATAGAGTGCCGAAGGGAGAAATGTGCAAATAGAAGTGTAATATCTCCAGGAAGTTTTATTGCATAAAGCAGTTTTTTTACACCATTTTCGAAATTTAGCTGTTCAAAGAGAAGCTCTTCCTTTGCTATAAAGCCGTTACTTTTACCTTTGTAAAAAGGAAAATATTGCCGAAAACTATTTTCGCCATATTTGCCAGCTACCGCATGATACGAATAATCTTGATTTATTAAAGCCTCTATCTGGTTATAGCTGCCTGATAATAAAGAACCTTTATCAATTTCCACGAAGCAACAGATATCAGGCTTGTTCATTTTTAAAATTTCCCTTAATTGCCCAATAACAACTTCTTGCGCTGGCAGGCTGCAGTAAAGATGCCTTATTGAGCGCGTAATATGTTGCTTAAGAGAACCGTCAATCCCGCGGGCATAGCCAATATTGCTGAAGAGAATTTTATAACTCATGTAAATCACATCATCTTTTTAAATAAGCGCCCGAGATATCCGGAGGTTTTGGTTTTAAGGGGAAGATCTTCCCAAAATGCCTTCTCCAACTCCCTTGAATTTTTTAAATTCTGATAAAAAACCTCTTCCAATTTTTTTACGATCTTTTTGTTTTCTATTATGAGATTACCTTCTTTATTATGAAGAAGACTGAGATAATCGAGATTGGAACTTCCCAGCATGGCCCAGTTATCATCAATTACAGCATATTTTGCATGGCAAATGCCGGCATTGTAGCAAAAAACACGTATACCTTTTTGTAAAAGACGGGGTAAATAAGATAGAGAGACATTTTGTACTATAGGTGCATCACTCTCTTCCGTGATCATAATTTTTATTTCAACACCTCTTTTCTTTGCTTTTAATAATGCCCATTTTAGACGTTTAGGCGGAAGAAAATAGGGAGTTACAAGCAAGATCCTTTCTTTGGCAGATTTGATTTCCTTTAAAAGGTCTTTAAAAGTGGAACCCGATGGTAGATGAGGGCTAGAAACTGCATATTGCAGCCCTTGGATTTGATCACCTTTTTTTCGCTTTGTAGTAAAAGATCTTTTGCATGTTGGAATGAAGGTTTCATCGGCCAACCCGGCAAGTTGTCCGGTCAACCTGACTACGATATCATGCCAGTCACCCATCTTTTCAGCAATGCAGGCTCCGCCGATGTAAGTGACTTCTTCATCAATAAGAAAGAGTTTTGTATGGTTTCTGGGAAGCCATGTCCAAGGCAATATTAAATTAAACCATGTTATATTGTTATAGAATTCAACATGCCCGCCCTTCGCGCGAATATCCTGAATAAGAGGGGAGTTGTAAACTGAACGGGAGCCAATTTTATCAAGTATGAGGGTGACCTTAATACCTTCTCTAGCCTTTTCCAGAAGAAGCTCTAAAAACATTTTTCCTGTGGCGTCATTTTCTAAAATATATTGCTCAAAGACAATTGATGTTCGTGCCTTTTTGCAGTCTTTGTAGAGACTATCCCAAAAGTCACTGGTAAGCGTATAAAAAGAAATTTCTTCAGAAAGTTTATTCAAGCTATCCCTCCAGAGTTACATATATAGACTGAAATAATTAATTTCTAACCAATATAACCAAGAAATGGTTTGACATATTGCTTATAATAATATTATGTTAATTGAAATTTTTTAGGTTAGTTATGATACGCACATATTCACATGACATCATTGATAATAATGAAAAATCAAAACTTGAAGACATAGCCCCATGGTTGTTACCTGCTGATTATGAAGATGTCCAAAATTTTCATGAGAAGAGGGGCTTTTGGAATGAATTTTTCAACGGTACGCTGACCCGTAAAAAGTTATTTTTGAGCAGTTGCATACCTCTTGCGGTCTGGGGTGGTGTCGTTTCCTTGCAATATATTGATAAATATACAGGCGGGGACATGGTTATAAATGTTGTCGATGCGAGCGTGGAGAGTGCAGTAGAGGCATACCAGGCATTTCCAGAAGAGTGGACAGAAAAAGAAAAGCTCCAGGCACTCTTGGAAAATATGAATGGCTTTTCCGAAATTGTATCAACTTTAAGGCTTGATACGGCAAAACTCGCGGCTCTAAACCAAATTGTTATGGCGACAATCAGCAATTATCCTGACGATGACACAAAAATACGCAATTCGGCATTACAATTTCAAATCGCTAACTATGAGCGTTTCGCTGTGGCTTATGGATTTCGTGCACAAGTTCTTGCAAAAACGCATCCAGAGATGCCGGTTGAGCAACGGGAAGAAATTCTGGCGGCTGAACTGGTGAACGATATAATAGCGTCTTGCCAAAACGTAAAAAGCCTTGAAAATCATCCAGTGTCAAAAAAATTTATTGGATCTTTTCTCAAAGAGCACCCAGAGCTTTTCGATAAATTACCTGAAGGTTTTAAAAGCGGACTGAAACAGGTTTTTCCAGAGTTAGACCCTCAGCAGATCCAAAAACCACAAAGTATCTCTACTGAATTCCGTATTGTAGGTGAGACAATCATAATGGATCAGTGGCCTG
>NZVS01000056.1 GCA_002701555.1 Alphaproteobacteria bacterium
AATAGTTATTTCTTTTTTTGACGCGACGATAGAGCAAATTGTCGCACTTGCAGTCTTGATGCCTATTGTTGCCTCTATGGGAGGAAACGCTGGCACTCAGGCTTTGACAGTTGCCGTACGGGCCCTCGCCACGAAAGAATTATCCTCTACCAATGCTGCACGAGTTGTATGGAAAGAAACAATTGTCGGAGCACTCAATGGAATAGCCTTTGCGATAATAATTGCTATTACAACTGCTCTTTGGTTCCAGAGCACAGGATTGGGAATTGTTATTGGATTGGCGATGATAATAAATTTGATAGCAGCGGGTGTTTTCGGGGCTTCCATTCCTATTATTTTAAGCAAAATGGGAGCAGATCCGGCTCTAGCATCTACCGTTTTCCTAACGACTGCCACGGATGTGATCGGTTTTTTCGTTTTTCTTGGCCTTGCTGCAAGTTTTCTTTTATAAGAAAACATAAATATACATCTGCAACATTTTTAAACTAAGGTATTTTTTGTAATGTCTGCCTCTAAACTTGTAAGACCTGATCCGCGCTATAAAGATAGTTTTCTTGAGGGACTGGACGAATACCACTCCGAGGGACGCCAAACTTATCGCAGCAAAGAATATGTTCGTGAAAATTTCGAAGAGTTTATTAATGACTTGCGAGAGGAAAAAGGAATCCCTCACAAGCCATGTCAGGAATGGGTGGAACTTGTTCCCGAAACAGTGCTATGGCTAGTAAAAGATGATCTATATATTGGAACTGTTTTAATTCGACATCGTTTAAACTGGCACCTTGAAAAATGGGGTGGACATGTCAATTTTTTCATACGCCCCTCTATGAGAGGAAAAGGGTTCGGAAAAAAGCTTCTCAGGAAGGCGATGCCTTATATAAATCATTTTGGTATAGAAAGAGCTTTAATAACAATAGCGCCCGATGCTAAAAGGGCTGCCCACATTATAGAACAACTTGGCGGAGAATATTGGGACACGACCCACGAAACAGATTGTTTTCCAGTTCAAAAGAGGTATTGGCTGGACTGCCAGTAGAATTTTGTTCTATAAGACTTGAAGAGAATTAAGAATATGGCAAAAAAGAAAAATACTAAAACAAAATCATCTAAAAAATCAAAAGACCAGAGAAGCTTAATAAGTTCACTATTCAAGTTTTTCCTAGTTATTGGGCTTTGGTGTGTACTTGTTGTCGGCCTGATACTGGCCTGGTATGCACGTGATTTACCCGAACTGATGCGTAATGCTCATTTTGAGCGCAGACCGGCAATAACCATCCTTGGTAATGATGATAAAATTATAGCGCGCTACGGCGATCACAAAGGAGAAAATCTTTCAGTTAAAGATTTGCCCGAAGATCTCGTCAACTCTGTTTTAGCCACAGAAGACCGACGTTTTTACTATCATATCGGTGTAGACCCCTTAGGAATTTTACGTGCGGCCTATGTTAATTATCGTAACGATGGTGCATTACAGGGCGGCTCTACTATCACACAGCAGCTTGCCAAAAACCTTTTCCTGACCCCTGATAAAACTATCGGACGAAAAATCCAAGAAGCAATGCTCGCAATCTGGCTGGAAATGAAACTTAGCAAAGATGAAATACTCAGTGCTTATCTAAACAGAGTTTATTTAGGCGGAGGCGCTTTTGGTATTGATGCGGCATCCTATGTATATTTCGACAAGCCGGCATCTGAGCTAACACTTGAAGAATCAGCAACAATTGCCGGCCTTCTTAAAGCCCCTTCCCGCTATTCTCCTCTTGCTAATCCCGAAGCGTCAGAAAAACGTACCCGCGTTGTTTTGAGAGCAATGGTTGATGAAGGATATATTGAAGAAAGTGATATTAAGAAGGACGTAGAACTTTCTACCCCTACTCCTATGAAAAAACCACACCCTGCAAATTCACAACGCTATTACACTGACTGGATCATAGAGCAACTAGATGACTTGGTAGGCGTTCCTCAGAGTGACCTGATAATAGAAACAACGTTTGATGCAGAAATACAAAGAGATACGGCTGAAACTATCTCCCGCACAGTAATGTCAGAGGGTGAAGAAAACGGAGTTTCACAAGGGGCCGCTGTTGTAATGCGACCAGATGGAAGTGTCCTTGCTATGGTCGGAGGAAAAGATTATGGGGGCAGCCAGTTTAATCGCGCGACACAAGCTTACCGTTCCCCCGGATCATCTTTTAAACCTATTGTTTACCTGACTGCGCTACGCCAAGGCTGGAGAATGTCCAGTATAGTAGTTGATGAGCCTCGTAGTTATGGTGATTATCGCCCCAAGAACTACGGTAATAAATACTATGGTCCTGTGAGCTTATACGAAGCCCTGACATTGTCTCTAAATACGGTTGCTGTTTATATTGCTAATCAGGTAGGACCAAAAAACATTGTTGAAACGGCTCGTCTTTTAGGAATTACTGCACCCCTTGATCCCTACCTAAGTACAGCTCTTGGTAGTAATGGTATCCCAATGATACAAATGGCGAGCGTCTACGCTTCTTTGGCAACGAATGGCTTGGCTGTTCAACCTTACGGAATAAAGAAAATTACATCGAAAAAAGATGGGACTATTTTATACGAGCACCCTGAAGATACACCACCACAAGTACTTCCCGGATACGCCATCAGCCAACTTAAGGAAATGATGCATAGCGTAGTTATAAACGGTACTGGCCGCGGTGCGAATCCAGGAGTTTGGGCTGCTGGTAAAACGGGTACTAGTCAGGAATATCGCGATGCCTGGTTTAACGGCTTTACAGAAGATTACATAGCTCTTGTATGGTATGGAAACGATAATAATACTCCCACAAAACGTGTTACAGGTGGAAGCTTGCCCGCACGGTCATGGAAAGCAATTATTCAGGCGGCTATGAACGATCCCACTCCATCCTCATATAAAGAGATCTCTGGAAAAGTTGGCGGTTTTCAAAGCTTGCTGACACGTCTTTTCTCATTCGGGGAAGAAGGAGCACAAGAGGAACAAATTAATGAGGATCCGCGCTCGACACGACGCATTATTTACCGCACAAGGGGTCAAGGAAATCCTACAGTTCAAGAGCAACCTCAACGCAGAGCTCCAGGCCAATATCGCCCAGTTTGGGAAGAAGATAGCGATATTAACAAACGCCCTGAATCTTATCGTTATAACGACTAAGTGTTATTGAGCCTGATTATTGGATGCTATCAAATAGACTTGTTCCAAAATCGGTATATTCCATGTGTTTAGTAGTATAGCGATCATCGCCTATTTTTGCCCAGTGTGTATCAAGGTCTTTTAAAGAGTTAGTAGCAGCTCCGAAATCATGGCTTGATCTGGTAATTGCACTGTCTGCAAAATCAAGATACTCGGCTGGAAGAGCAAAACGGGGAGCACGTAGACCCAAATCTACAAGCACCTTTGTTACGTGTGCCTCTGAACATGTTGTCATGTCAGAAACAAATTGTATAGCAGTTAGGATTTTTACTTCTGTGCGACTATGAGGGATCATTCTCAAATGTCTCATGAATCTGGCGTAAATATCCATTTCCAGTTGAAGATTAAGATCTTCCGGTGGTAATGGCAGAACAATGCGGTCTCCGAAATTATTATCATTTGCTTTCATATGTTGCCTCCTTTGTTGGCAGAAAAAAGCTTTGGTAGTTCAAGCTTTGCCTTGTGGTGCTTAACGAACTATTAACAAGCCTAAAAGTGCCTTTAGAATGGCTTGATTCCTGTGGATATGTGGATAACTATTGGGGAAACAATGTCTAGATTAGAACTTAATTACAAAATTGTAGTAATTCCGGCACGGGCAAGGGAATCAGCACGCTCATTTTCAGGATGCCCAGCATGGCCTTTAATCCAATGAAAAGTTACCTGATGTTTAGAAACCATCTGATCAAGCTCCTGCCAAAGATCTTTGTTTTTTACAGGTTTCTTAGACGCTGTTTTCCAATCTTTAGCTTTCCATCCAGAAAGCCATTCACTAATACCTTTTTGAACGTAAACACTGTCTGTGTACAGATCGACTTTACATGATCTTGTTAGTGTTTCCAGTGCCTTAATAGCAGCCAATAACTCCATACGGTTATTGGTTGTTTCCAACTCACCGCCTGATAGCTCTTTTTCATGCCCTTTATATCTTAAAACAGCACCCCAGCCTCCCGGGCCAGGATTACCACTACATGCTCCATCAGTGTAAATTTCTACAGACATTGAATATCAGGCCATTTTCTTTTCTGCGTCTCTCAATATGCGGGGAATGTTGAAAACCACATTTTCTTCTGTATGTGCAATTTCTTCTACCGTGACCTCATATCTGCCTTTTAAGGCCTCTATAACTTCATCAATCAATATATCGGGGGCAGAGGCTCCTGCCGACAGGCCAAGTGTACGTACGCCTTCCAGAAAGTCATAATCAAGCCCCGCCGCACGTTCTACCAGCATGGCTTTTTCACAACCGTAAACTTTGGCAACTTCAACAAGACGGTTTGAATTAGATGAATTCGGAGCACCAAGAACAATCATGGCATCGCAATTAGCTGCTATATGTTTAACTGCTGCCTGCCGGTTGGTCGTGGCATAACAAATATCTTCTTTATGAGGCTGTACAATATCCGGAAATTTGGATTTTAATGCCTCTACCAATTCGGCGGTGTCATCCACGGATAATGTAGTTTGGGTACAATAGGCTAGCTCTTTATCCGTAATAAGCTGCAGCTTTTCTATATCCTCCTGGGTCTCCACCAGACTGACTGCCCCTTCTGGCAACTGCCCCATCGTGCCGATAACTTCTGGATGACCTTTATGACCGATAAGGACAATATGGCGCCCTGCTGCAAAATGGCGCTCTGCTTCCTTATGAACTTTGCTTACCAGCGGGCATGTTGCATCAATGTAAAACATGTTACGTTCTTGCGCGTTTGATGGAACAGATTTTGGTACACCATGTGCGGAGAAGATAACCGGCTGTCCATCATTCGGGATCTCATCTAATTCTTCAACAAATACAGCGCCCTTTTTCTTCAAACCTTCTACAACAAATGCGTTATGAACAATTTCATGGCGAACATATACTGGCGCTCCATATTTTTCCAAAGCTTTTTCAACTATTTGAATAGCTCTATCTACACCCGCACAAAAGCCTCTGGGTGCGGCGAGCAAGATTTTAAGTTTTGTATCTTTTCTGTCCATGTAACTTATATAGGGGAAGACAACTTTGCCTGCAACTTTTCTACGTGCGCGCCCTCAATAACAATCGCTGACATCAGTCCACTATCATAATAGCCTGTATCAATACCTATGCGATTAGGGAGGATTTCCACGTCAGTGGAGATACTATGCCCATGTACTATACGCTTCTCATGAAGCACCCTGCTTTTCAAAAATGGGGATCGTATAGTTGTAAAATCAGTTCTTTTCTGCTTGTCCAGGGGTTTGGAGGGATCAATCCCTGCATGTACAAAAAGATACCCCCCTGCCTCGTGATAGACGTTTAGTGAGAGTAAGAAATCTATATGATCTTGCGGAATTTTTTCCTTGAGCAATCTTGAATAATTCTCCATTTCACCCGGCAAAATAGTTTTAATATCACCCACTTCAATGCCATAGCTTTGTAAAGTCTGGACGCCACCATATTTTAACCAGTTTGGCCCATATGTAAGCGGTTCCTTCATAAAGCCCAGAAAAGCCGTTTCATGATTCCCTAACAAGAAAACCCTCTCGATACCATCAGCATCATTCTTTAAAAGACTAAGCCGTGTAAGTATTTTCGAACTCTCAGGACCTCTATCAATATAATCACCCACATAAACTATACGTATATTATCGTGCGGATTTTCCTGTATGTGTTTATCTATTTGCAGATGTATTGCAACAAGTGCATCATAATGACCGTGAAGGTCACCAATTGCATAAATACGAAGACCTTTTGGGGCGAAGTAAACGGTTTGAGAAGATTTAATATCCATGTCTTATAAAATATATACACATTCGGACTTAATCAAACACCAATTATCCGAAAATCACCCTGAGAGCCCAGAAAGATTAATAATTCTCAATGAGTTATTTAATACAAATCCATTTAATCGGTATCTGGCTTCTGTTGAGAGAAAAGCCAGCAAAGAAAGTATTCTGGCTGCCCATACTGAAACATATATATCACTTCTGGAGGAATCTGTACCTGACGCAGGTTATATGCCGATTGGCCATGAAGCCATCCTAAACCCTTTTTCTCTTGATGCTGCCCTGATGGCCTCAGGAATTATGCTTGAAGCTGTTGATAATATTAAAAATGGGGATGCTGACCGTATTTTTTGTGCACTGCGCCCCCCGGGGCATCACGCAGAGAGTCACAGGGGGATGGGCTTTTGCCTGCTCAACCACGTTTTCATTGCAGCTCAATATGCAAGGAAAGCCGGCTTTAAAAAAATAGCCCTGCTCGATTTCGATGTACATCACGGAAATGGTACCGATGAAATGATGAAAAGGTATAAACCGGATAATATGATGTTTTTTTCGACACATGAATTCCCTCTGTATCCAGGCACAGGGGGTCCCGGAACAAGTATAGAAGGTTGTGTTGAAAATATTTGCCTTCCAAAAAATTCCGGTTCGGAAGAAATGCGTGAATCTTATAAAAATAACATATTCCCTGCCCTACAAAGTTTTTCTCCAGACCTGGTTCTGATATCCGCAGGATTTGATGCTCATTCAGATGACCCGCTTGCAACGCTAAGGTGGACTGAGGCTGATTATAAATGGCTCGGTGAAAATCTGTGTCAATTCAAGTCAATTGCTTGTTTGGAGGGGGGCTATCAACTTAATGCATTAAAGTCTTCAGTTAATGCCTTTCTGGAAGGCTTTTTTAATATTCAGCCTTGAGTTAGAAGCTATTCTAACATACACTCTTGGCTAATTTTGACACTTGATAAATATAGAACTCGATCATGAGCGATGCAAAAAAACCTATTAAAGAAATGAATTTCGAAACGGCTTTAAGCGAACTCGAAAACATAGTTCGTTCTCTGGAATCTGGCCAGACCACTCTCGAAGATTCAATTAATGCTTACGAGCGCGGCACCGAGCTTAAACTTCACTGCGAGAAAAAGCTTAAAGACGCCCAGTTGAAGATAGAAAAGATAACCCTTGCTTCTGACGGTACGCCCAAAACTGAAGCAATCGAAAATTAATAACGATAAAACTGTTTATAAAAGGAAAATATCATGGCCCCATCACCACGCGCTGCCAGTCCCGAACTTGAAAGCATGATGAAAGAATCTGCTGATGCGGTCAATAAAACCATTAGACATCTACTTCCTGAAAGTGACCTTCCTGAAGCGCCCTTATATGAAGCCATGCGTTACGGTACACTGAATGGTGGTAAGAGATTGCGTCCTTTCATGGTTTGCCAGGCTGCAAAACTATTCGGTGTTGACGAGATGCGAGCCCGTAGAACTGCAGCAGCCCTTGAATGTCTACACTCATATTCTTTGATCCATGATGATTTGCCTGCGATGGATAATGCAGATACGCGCCGGGGCAAACCTTCCACACACGTGGAGTTTGACGAGGCAACAGCTATACTCGCAGGTGACGCCCTTTTAACTTTTGCTTTTGAAGTTCTAAGTAACGAGGAAACACACGCAGACCCACGCGTCCGCATCGAGCTTGTAAACATGTTGGCAGTAGCCGCTGGTGGGCATGGCATGGTCGGTGGTCAAATGCTCGATCTGATAGGTGAAGGAGAAGAGTTTGATCTTGGTACGATCAGCCGCATGCAACGTATGAAAACAGGTAAATTAATGGCTTTTGCTTGTGAGTCCGGTGCTGTTCTGGGCAAGGCAGGGGAAGTATTCCGACGCGCCCTGAGAAATTATGCCTATGATCTTGGTCTTGCTTTTCAAGTCACTGACGATGTCTTGGATGTAGAAGAAAGTCCAAGCGTTTTAGGTAAGCCTGCAAATCAGGATGAGGCCGCCGGAAAGTCAACATTTGTATCCACAATGGGTAAAGAGCAAGCAAAACAACGTGCTGAGATGTTGGTAGAACAAGCTGTGCGACACCTGCATGTTTTTGACGGGCGGGCAGATACTTTAATAGAACTTGCATATTACGTCCTTGAACGCCGCGCCTAACCGATTTATATAGGTTGGCATGACAACGACATCATCTTTAAAACATTCGGAAGTCCAGTCCGATACTGAACGAACACCTTTGCTCAGTGGAATATCATCCCCTGCGGATATACGGTCATTTTCTGATGCACAGCTTATCTCACTAGCAGCAGAAATACGTGACGACCTTGTCAATAATGTGTCAAAAACAGGCGGCCACTTAGGTGCAAGTCTCGGTGTTGTTGAGCTAACAGTTGCAATACATGCAGTTTTCGACACCCCAAACGATAGACTAATATGGGATGTGGGACATCAATGCTACCCACATAAAATGCTAACTGGTCGTCGAGACCGGATGCAGACTATTCGTCAAGGTAAAGGTCTTTCTGGTTTTACTAAGCGTGACGAAAGCGAATATGATCCATTTGGTGCAGCACATTCCTCAACCTCTATCTCATCTGGTTTGGGTATGGCTGTTGCGCGCGATCTTGCGGGGAAAGATAATGATGTTATAGCCGTCATTGGTGATGGGGCTATGTCCGCTGGCATGGCTTATGAAGCCATGAACAACGCGGGAGCGCTTGATTCACGTCTAATAGTTATTCTTAACGATAACGAAATGTCCATCGCACCACCTGTGGGTGCCCTTAGCCGTCATCTTAACAGGCTTACATCATCCAAACCCTATATTACAGCGCGCGAATTTGGTAAGCAGGTTACAAATTATCTTCCAGGCCCTTTGCAACGCATGGCAAAACGCGCAGAAGAAGCTGCTCGCATCCGCATGGGCGAAGGTTCTTTATTTGAGGAGATGGGGTTTTATTATATCGGTCCTGTTGATGGCCATGATTTAAACCAGCTCTTACCTATTTTAAGAAATATAAAAGCCAATAAGGATACGGGCCCAATCCTAATACATGCGCGCACCAAGAAAGGTAAAGGTTACGCACCTGCCGAGGCAGCATCAGACAAAATGCACGGCGTATCCAAGTTTGATGTCGTGACCGGCACACAGAATAAGCCCAAAGCGGCAAGCCCTGCTTACACGAAAGTTTTTGCGGAAAGCCTTATTAAAGAGGCTGATCGTGATAACAAGATTGTCGGTATTACAGCAGCAATGCCCTCAGGTACGGGTATAGACATTTTTGAGGCAGCGCACCCGGACAAAAGTTTTGATGTTGGCATTGCCGAACAGCATGCAGTGACTTTTGCTGCAGGTATGGCAACAGAGGGTTATCGCCCGTTTTGTGCAATATATTCAACCTTTCTACAACGCGGATATGACCAGCTTGTTCATGATGTAGCAATACAGAACCTGCCCGTACGCTTTGCAATGGACAGAGCTGGGCTTGTTGGTGCCGATGGGTGTACACACGCCGGCGCATTTGATGTAGCTTATCTGACATGTTTACCTAATATGACTGTTATGGCCCCCTCTGATGAGGCAGAACTTGTTCATATGGTTCATACTGCAGCACTTCATGATGCAGGGCCCATTGCATTCCGCTTCCCACGTGGCACAGGAACTGGCGTGACCTTACCTGAAACCCCGGAAAAACTTCCCATCGGTAAAGGTCGTATTGTAAAAGAAGGCAAAAAAGCCGCAATTTTAAGTTTCGGGGCACGTCTTGATGAGGCGTTAAGAGCTGCAGAAACTAATGGTGCAACAGTTGCAGATGCGCGCTTTGCAAAGCCATTAGATACCAACCTTATTGACGAATTAGTAAGTAAACATGAAATATTGATAACAATTGAGGAAGGCTCCAAAGGTGGGTTTGGTGCGCATGTTCTCCATTATCTTGCCGAATCCGGGGCATTAGACAAAGGTTTGAAAGTTAGAACCATGACCTTGCCGGACAAATTCCAAGATCAGGACACACCCGAAAAACAATATGAAGAGGCCGGATTAACAGCTAATGATATTAGTGCTCTAATCCTCTCATTGGATAGTTAAAGGTTCGTAGGTCTGGTAAGATCGGCCCTCCTCACCCAAACCAAATTTCTCTATTAAAACCTCAGCTTTCGACAAAAGCTTGTTAAACCTTGCTTGGCTAGAAGCTTCGCTGTCAAATACAGACATTATTCTTTCAAGCGGCCTTTTTGTTTTCGGATAGTCAATTAACGCAATATCTGCACGAGAATTAAGACCAATCTCCAGTGCTGATTGATCCATAGCCTCACGCAGTCCGCCAAGGCTATCAATCAAGTTTTTTTCTAGTGCCTGCCTACCTGTCCAAACACGTCCCCTTGCAACCTCTTCTGTTTCACTTTGGGTTAATCCGCGCCCCTGTGCAACGCGTGTTATAAAATTAGCATATGTCACATCCAGCATCTTGTTAAACTGCGCTGCTTGTTGATTATTGAAAGGTTGAGCTAATGACCAAAATCCTGCATTTTCACCGTAACGCACACTTTCCCAGTTAACATCTATTTTCGAAAGTAGCTCCTGCCCCGAAACCTTTCCTCCGACAACGCCGATCGAACCTGTAAGCGTCGAAGGTAATGCAAATATTTTGCTCGCCCCTGCGGCAGCCCAATACCCACCGGAAGCTGCGGTTGTAGACATAGAAACTATAACAGGTTTTTTGTACTCAATGGCTTTAGCTACAGCGTGCCTGATAAGTTCAGCTGCAGACGGTGTACCACCCGGACTATCAATTCTAAGGATAATTGCTTTTATATCCGGATCCTCTGCGGCACGAAAAATAGACTCCGCAATTCCTGATCCGGATCTAAGTTTTTCTTCTTCATTTGCAAAAGGATCAGTATTTTCAGCCAGACTCATCGCACCCAAAACTCTGACATAGGCTACATTTGTTTTTGGCTTAAAAAATTTCCTGTTATCTTCGTTATCAGAAACATAATTAACAAAGGAAACTCTTTCTAAAGGCCCTTCTTTCATATCCATTTGAGTTATCAGAGCATCACCAAAACCAAGAGAATCAATTAACCCTGACTGTTTTGCTTCCGGCCCGGTTATTAGTGCTTTATCAATTGACGCCTTCACTTCTGTCTCGGAAAGACCTCTATCAAGTGCTATACGCTCAACAATCCTGTCCCCTATATCCGTTAGAACACTATTTAGCACTCGTCGGTTTTCTTCGCTCATTTCATCAGAAGTGAAGCTTTCAAAAGCGGTTTTAAACTCTTTCCTTTGAAAAAACTGTGGCTCGATGCCCATTCTTTCAAGAAGAGCACCCAAATAAGGCGACTCGGCTGATAGACCTGGAACAGACAGAACGCCCACAGGATGTAACCAGATTTCGTCAAAGGCGCTAGCGAGGTAATATTCAGAAAGACCTCCACCACCAACGCCATAATCCGCGGCGATAATGTAAGTGCGTTTTCCTTTTTCACGTATTAGCTTTACCGCATTCCTCAGCTCTTCGACCTGTGTAAGATTAAGCCCTACACCGTGAAGTGATACAACTAGGGCCTTTACTCTGGGATCATGAGCTACCGCATCCAAACCAAGCACAAAACTTTTCATATCTGGTGTGTAATTGGGAAAAGGATTTGTAAAAGAAGGTTTTACAGGAGCCTCGGCGACTGAAAAGTCTAGATTGAGGTGAACCACCATTTCACTAGGTAGGCTTGCTGTTTTTTCCCCTGAACCTGTTGCACCTATTAAAACTCCAAGCAATATAAAGAAAAGCATTATACTTCCAAGTACAAGTGACGCACCTTTGAAAATTTTACCTAAGGCAATCAAAAGTACAGCAAGGCCAGTTGTTTTTTTAGGGCTTACCGTTTTATTTTTGCGATTACGCTCCCTAAATAAGCTTGTTTTATATCGATATTTATTCATTTATAAATGTCTTTCTAAGTCTATTTACACTGTGCCTTATGTCTTAACCAGTGATCTGCAAGAACACATGCAACCATAGCTTCTGCTACCGGTGTTCCCCTAAGTCCCACACAGGGATCGTGTCTTCCCTTTGTAACTATCTCAGTATCTTCACCATTTGATGTAACGGTTTTCCGAGGAGTAAGAATAGAGCTTGTTGGTTTGAAAGCCACTCGAGAAATTATTGTTTGACCTGATGATATTCCCCCCAGTATTCCGCCCGCTTTATTAGAAAGAAAGCTTTCTTTTCCGTCTTCCATGCAAATTTCATCAGCATTTTCTTCACCGCCAAGCTCAACCGAACCAAAGCCTTCACCAATTTCGACTGCTTTTGTTGCATTGATAGACATGAGTGCTTTTGCGATATCAGCATCCAGCTTATCGTAAACCGGCGCACCAAGACCTGCAGGTATACCCTCGGCATGTATTTCGACTAATGCACCCGCACTAGAGCCCTTCTTGCGTTGAGCATCAAGATAGGATTCCCATAGTTTCGCCGTATCTTTGTCAGGGCACCACAGGGCATTGTTTTCCAACTCCGCCCAATTCCAGTTTTTTCGCTCTACCTCATGTGGCCCGACCTTTACGACAGCACCCCTGATTTTAATCTCGCTGCTAATCTGGCTCGAAAGAATTTTGCGGGCAATAGCACCAGCGGCAACACGGCATGCAGTCTCTCTCGCTGAAGACCTTCCACCGCCTCGATAGTCACGGATACCGTATTTATGGTGATATGTGTAATCGGCGTGGCCTGGTCTGAATTTGTCTTTTATGTCGGAATAGTCTTTTGATCTTTGATCGGTATTTTCAATTATGAGACTAATCGGCGTGCCTGTAGTTTTCCCCTCAAAAACACCCGATAGGATTTTCACCTCATCTGCTTCTTGCCTTTGCGTTGTAAACCGCGATTGTCCAGGTTTTCTTTTATTAAGCCAGGCTTGTATATCCTTTTCAGTGAGTTCTATCAAAGGGGGCACACCGTCGACCACGACCCCTATCGCAGGACCATGAGATTCACCCCA
>NZVS01000057.1 GCA_002701555.1 Alphaproteobacteria bacterium
GTTAGCCAGCCCAAGATCACCATCGAACAAAAGAACTTTTTTACCAGCTTTTGCAAGAGCGTGGGTCAGGGTAACAGAGAAGAATGTCTTTCCGACACCCCCCTTTCCTGAGGCAACGGCAATCATGTTAGGTGCAGAGGGCGCTCCGCCTGTAGAAACAGGAGATGTTGTCTTTGCAGAAGTGGTTTGTGTATCGCTCATAATATTACCTTTTTATACATTCGCTTTATAGTATATCACCCAGTCCTGAATTTTTTTGAACTTTTTTTCAGGTTATCCTTTGGCTGTCCTGTAATCTTTTTACCCGGAGGCAAAAGATAGGTTGCAAAACCTTTCGGTGTCATTCTTTCAAGTCCATCTGCCACGGATTGAGATATGCCGGATTCGGCAAAGCACAGATTGCCGCTATGCGCCGCAGATAGTAAACCACCGTAACGACGCGCCATATCCAGTCTTGTCGGGATGAGTATTTCAGTGCCGATTGTGGCATATATACGTGCCAGATCTTCGGATTCGTAAGGGTCAGTCCCTGCAGGCAAAACCAATACTGGTTCTATATCTCCTGCAGATAGTAATTTTGCCAGTTGCTTGAAACTCTTCGGATCAAACGGGTTTACACCAGGTGAATCTATATACACCAAATCAACATCATCGTATTTGAGCAAAGCATCCTTTAATTCAGCCGCTGTTCTGGCTTGTTCCAGCTGGATATCCATCAAATCAGTCAGAGCCTTTAATTGATGCGTAGCCCCTGCCCGTTCCAAATCTGTAGTTATTACAGCAACTGATTTATCTTCAATAACTGCTTGGGCCGCAAACTTAGCAGTCGTAATTGTTTTCCCGGCACCTGGCGGGCCTATAAATAAAAATCGACTTTTTGTTGAAATTTCATGTAGCGGACGGAATGTGAACAAAGTCTCAAGTGCTGCAATCAACGCTTTCAGAGGCTCGTTATAGCCCATAACAGTTGCATAGGATAAGATTTGATCTGTAACATCTTCAGGCACACCGTGACGGATCATGACATCAGTTAACTGCTCAACAACGGCAGAATCCTCTTCCTCGTCATCATATTGCAACCAACCACTTGCATCAGCTGCTTCACCATCCTTAGCAAGCTCGAAGGCAGGTTCTTTCTCATCAATCGCTGCTGTAACACGCACAGATGTCCCTCGTTCCCCGCGCTCCTCGCGCGTAGCAACGATGATGGCGTCCTCTCCCAGAGTATCGCGTATCATCTGCATCGCTTCAGTCATATTTTTTGCATAAAAAGATTTGAGCCGCATAGGACTTAAGATAGGTCAAAGTTGATTTAAGTGTAACCCACTGATTCTGAAAAATCCAGTAGGTTGTTAACACTTTTTTAATGTTTTTAGTAAACAGCCCTATTTGGCGAGACTTCCTTCAATTGCAGCGATAGCATCATTGGCAGCTGCACCTTCTGGTCCTCCAGCTTGGGCCATGTCAGGCCTGCCGCCACCACCCTTGCCTCCAAGAGCCTCAGCACCGACACGAACAAGATCAACGGCATTGATGTTACCTGTAAGGTCATCAGTAACTGCCACAACAAGTGAAGCTTTACCTTCGTTAGTTGCAACAAGCGCCACCACGCCTGAGCCAATTTGTTTTTTCAAGTCATCAGCCATTGGCTTTAAATCCTTAGCAGGAAAATCCTCCAAGACACGCGGGGCAAATGTGATATCCCCTATTTTTTTAGTCGAACTTCCTTCGCTTCCGCCTGTGCCACCTGTTGCGATTTTCTTGCGAAGTGAGCTTATTTCATTTTCCAGCTTTTTACGGTCTTCAATCAAAGCTTCTATACGGCCAGTTACCTCAGACGGCGTTGTTTTTAACAATTGGGCGGCCTCGCTCAGACGTTCCTCTTGTTCAGTAAAGTACGCCAGAGCGCCCTCTCCCGTTACAGCTTCTATTCTCCTTACCCCTGAAGACACAGCACCTTCTGATACAATTTTAAACAAACCTATATCGCCGGTTCTTTTTACGTGCGTACCACCGCATAATTCAACCGAGAAAGGTATCTTTGTTTCCGGATTTTCGCGGCCCATAGTTAAAACGCGCACTTCATCATCATATTTCTCACCAAAAAGCGCCATGGCACCTGCTTTAATGGCGTTATCGCGATCCATCAATCTCGTCACGACATCGGTATTTGCCCGAATTTCTGCATTGACTCGCTCCTCGACTTTGGACATTTCATCCCTTGAAACCTGCTTAGGGTGGGAGATGTCGAACCTCAAGCGATCTTTTGCAACAAGAGAACCTTTTTGTGAAATATGATCACCCAAAAACTCGCGCAATGCCGCATGCAACAAATGAGTCGCTGAATGGTTAGCACGTATCGCATTACGGCGTCGCCCATCTGCAATCATTTCCACCATGTCACCTTTTTGAAAACTCCCATCATCAATTTTACCGATATGAACAAAAAGTTTACCAAGCTGTTTCTTCGTATCTGTGACAGTCATGACAGCACCTTGCTTGGAGATTTTACCATGGTCACCGACCTGCCCGCCGGACTCAGCATAAAAAGGTGTCTGATTAGTTACACACATAACCTGCTGGCCTTTTTCCACCTTATCTACAATCTCGCCGTCATGGATCCAGGCCAAAACTTGCGCTTCCGCTTTGTCCGTTTCGTAACCCAAAAATTCAGTCGCGGTGTTTTTGTCGAGAATTTCAAACCAGACTTTTTCTGTCGCGGCATCCCCTGATCCACTCCAAGCCTGTCTGGCTGCAGCTTTTTGCGCGTCCATATTTTCTTTAAATTTATCAAGGTCAACTTCGATATTCCTTGATTTAAGCGCATCCTGCGTCAAATCTAATGGAAAACCAAACGTATCGTATAATTTAAATGCAACATCGCCCGGGAATTTTTTTCCTTGTCCCAATTTATCAGTTTCCTCATCAAGAATTTTGAGACCACGTTCAAGGGTTGTCTTAAATTTTTCTTCTTCGGTTTTCAAAGTTTCGGTAATCAGGCTGCCGGCACGGCTAAGCTCTGGATAAGCATCTCCCATTAAAGACTGCAAAGTCGGGAAAAGCTTATGCATTAAAGGCTCGCTAGCACCCAATAAATGTGCATGGCGCATCCCGCGTCTCATAATACGACGAAGAACATAACCACGTCCTTCATTAGAAGGAAGAACACCATCTGCCATCAGAAAAGCACTTGAACGCAAATGGTCAGCAATAACACGATGTGATGCGTTTTCCTTAACAGAAACGCTGTCTTCAATAGTTTTAATTATCGACTGAAAAAGATCGGTTTCATAAACACTATGGACGCCCTGCAATATAGATGATATTCGCTCCAACCCCATACCTGTATCGATAGAAGGCTTAGGAAGATCAATTCGGGATCCATCTTCCAGTTGTTCAAACTGCATAAATACGTTGTTCCAGATTTCGATAAAACGATCACCATCCTCATCAGGTGAACCAGGAGGCCCTCCCGGGATTGTTTCGCCATGGTCGTAAAAAATCTCTGTACATGGTCCACACGGGCCAGTATCTCCCATGCTCCAAAAATTATCAGATGTTGGTATGCGAATTACTTTTTCATCTGAAAATCCTGTAACTTTTTTCCAGATGGACGCAGCTTCTTCATCACTGGAGTGAACTGTAACAAGAAGCTTTTCAGCTGGTAGTCCAAAGCTTTTCGTGACCAATTCCCAAGCCATGGCGATGGCATCTTCCTTAAAATAATCGCCAAAAGAAAAATTACCTAACATTTCGAAAAAAGTCAGGTGACGTGCTGTATATCCAACATTTTCAAGATCATTATGCTTCCCGCCGGCGCGAACGCATTTCTGTGAAGATGTCGCCCGCGTGTAAGGCCTGCTCTCTACGCCTGTAAAAACATTTTTAAACTGAACCATGCCCGCATTAACAAACATAAGTGTCGGGTCATTTTGTGGCACTAATGGCGATGACGGGACAATTTCGTGTCCATGATTTTCAAAATACCCCAAAAATTCATTACGAATATCTTTTACCGTTTTCATCTTTAAATCCTTTATTAATTTCCTCGTAATCTACACAGGCTTTACCCAGATTCCAAGTTTTGTTTATCTAATTGTCGACTGTTTCAGGCGCTTTCAATAAAGGCCACTCAGCCTTTGCCAGCGCAGAAAGGCTATGCAGTTCTTCGCCAAATCTGGTCTGATATATCCAATAATTCCTCATAACCTTTTCAATATAACTGCGAGTTTCTGCTGAAGGCATAAGCTCAATAAACAGGAGTGAATCGTCAACGTCATCGAGTTGCTTTTGCCATTTTGAAAGATTTCCAGAGCCCGCATTATAAGCAATTAGTATGTAAAAAAGATTCTCTTTTATTGAAGGGTAATCCTTTAGTGAAAGCAAATATTCCTGTCCTATTTCCAAATTTATACGGGGATTTTTTAAGCGCCATTTATCTTTACCTGACAAACTTTCATCATCTTTTATGTAAGCGGCTGTCGAGGGTAATAATTGCATCAGTCCGATGGCACCACCCGGACTAATAGCTCGCGGGTTAAAGCGAGATTCCTGCCTAACAAGAGCATGAAGAAAAGCCTTACTGATTAGGTAGCCCTTTTCAGGTGTCCAGGGAAGTTCGGGATAAAGTGCGGCATCGTAAAAGCGCTCATTTTCACCGAGGTTTGCATTTCCATATCTTAAGGCAAAGGATGGTAAATCTTTGTCCAAAGCAAAGGCCAATAAAGCACGTTTCATACCGTCTTTTACATCAGGGTTAACCCCCGCCAACTCCGCATCGGCAAGACTGTATTGCTCAGCTAGGGTCAAAAGATAAGCGCGACCACCTTTTTTATTTTCTAGAAGAATGTTCCTTTGAGCGTTTCCAAATTCAGGTTGTTCCCAGTTATAATCTGCTCTCTGACCCAATAATTCCAAGGCCATAAGGCCATAAAATGTGCGCGGATAAAATGCTGCATGCGTTAGATACTCATCACTCTTGTCATAGTTACCAGACCTGAAATAACTACGCGCTGCCCAAAAAGCCCCCCCAGAGCTTAACCACCCATTTATACCGCTTGCATGGGCTGTCTTTGTGAAATATTTAGCAGCATGCTCATAACGCTTCGACTTGAATGACATTAACCCCATAACCCAATTGGCAACCGGTACATCCTTACCATATTTTTCAGCCAAAGGCTTTGCTATCTTAATGGCTAACTTATATTGACCCTGAACCATATAGCCGTGAGCTATATTTTCCTTTACACGTGCCTTTTCCACCGCACTCATAAAACGTGCCGCTTCATCAGCATTAAAGCTTTCCATGGCATCCCCAGGTGTTTTAGAAAAAAGTCTTGAATTAACTTTCGCGACAAGTTCTTTCACAGCACTATTCTGCTCATCCGTTCTTTTGGCTGAAAAAGACGTATTTACTCCTGACTCCATCAAAGATGGCTCCAAAGCCCCTGTTAAGTGAGTTTTATAGCTTGGCTTTTTAATTTCTGACTTATCACCTTCCGGACGACGTAATTCAGTCAGTCTGTAAATCCTGTCTGCTGCAGGATGATCACTATATTTTTCCATCCAGTTTTTCAGGTCTGAAAATCCAATTCTGGGAGAATCAGGATACAGATATCTCTGCAACAAAATATGCCCCATTAACCTACAATCTGATAACTGCAATATAGCTTTGTCGGCTGCATCAAAACCGCCCCTCGATTGCGCTTCAAAAATGGTTTTGTAGATAGATCCATTGGTTTTTAAAGAGATTTCCTTGTTTAACTGCTCAATTGATTTCGTTTGTACACATTTTGCCATGTCCAATTCAGCATCTTGCACCTCCTCTACTTTTTTCACAGGTTTTGCTGTTACCAAATCAGGTTTAAGGGCAGGTATGATTTTATAAATCAACTTTTCTTTTTCTGCAGTTTTGTGGCTATCTTTGGTAAGCTCAGGTTTTACTGCGGGTTTTGGTGCTTGTGCAAAAGCGTTCGGTCCCAGAGCAAAAAAACCTGACACCATCAGCAATGAGAGACAAACCTTTATGTACATGAGGCCTTACGCTTTGGATATTCCAAGCTCAATACGTTTTTTATTAAGCATCAGCATGTCTGCCCATACTGTTTTCTTCTGCTTAGGATTTCTTAATAAATATGCGGGATGAAAAGTCGGCAACGCATAAATCGGTTTATCTAGTTTTAAACCTATATCAGAAACGGGTTGATAATCGTGCCAGTTACCACGCATCTTAACTATCCCTTCTTTCGTATTAAGAAGGGTTTTCATAGGAGTGTTACCAACTAGCACAAGAATGTCCGGGCTTATCAGTGCAATATGTTTTTCTATAAAAGGAAGAGCAATAGACATTTCGGCAGGAGTAGGCGTTCTGTTGCCTGGGGGCCTCCAATTCAAAATGTTTGAGATATAAAGCGCTTCATCCGGGGTTTCTGCTTCACGGCTTAGACCTATACTACCAAGTATTTTGTCGAGCAACTGACCACTTGCCCCTACAAAAGGTTTCCCTTGTTTATCTTCGTCAGCGCCGGGTGCTTCGCCTATAACCATAACCTTTGCTTTTGGATTTCCGTCACAAAACACCATATTAAGAGCCGTCTTTTTAACGGACAGCCCTTCAAAATCGGCAATAGCTTTTCTGAGCTCCTCAAGAGTGGAAGCTTCTTTTACAAGATTTTCAGCCTCAGCACGCGCGTCCTTTGAACTGATAAGGTCAGATTCGGTTTTTGCAGAAGGTTTTTTGGGCATAGTCTCAGGTGGTATATTAGCTTTGAATGTTCCGGGATCAGGAGTAGCCTCTTTTAAGCCTTCGAAACTGTCCGGAATTTTAATCGTTTTATCTTGCGGCTCACTTTCGAGTACTTCAGTAACACCGTTATCGGTGTACCATTCCAAAGCTTTCAATGCGGCATCTCGTTCATTCATCAAAGGTATAATATTGCTTTGTAATGTTTAAAATTTATCTGAACCACTCTCTGGTCAGTTTTCGTTATATAGGTTAAAGTTTTAAAAGACAAATTTTTCGTTGTTACAGAAAGCTTTGATTTATGGATACTCGACCTCGCACCGATAGGGAAAGCATGGAATACGACGCTGTAATAATCGGCGGCGGACCTTCTGGACTTGCATGTGCCATTCGCTTGAAACAATTGTCTGAGGAAAGCGGACAAGATTTATCTGTATGTGTAATTGAAAAAGGTTCAGAAGTCGGGGCGCACCTTTTATCGGGTGCCGCTTTTGAGACACGATCATTAGACGAACTTATCCCTGACTGGAAAGAGAGAGGGGCACCCGTCACATGCAAAGCGAAAGAAGATCGTTTCTACCTTTTATCTGAAAAAAAAGCATTTCGTCTCCCTACCCCGCCCCAGATGAATAATGACGGTAACTATATTATCAGTCTTTCAAATTTAGGGCGCTGGATGGCTGAACAAGCGGAAGAACTGGGTGTTGAAATATTTGCAGGCTTTTCAGCAACAGAAGTACTTTATCATGAGGACGGTCGAGTAAAAGGCATAGCCACAAACGACATGGGAATTGGTAAGGACGGCGAGCAGACCGACCTATACGAGCCTGGTGTTGAGCTGCATGCAAAACAAACAGTTTTTGCGGAAGGCTGCCATGGTTCATTAACCAAAAAAATTATTAATAAATTTAATCTGCGCCAAGATTCAGACCCCCAAACCTACGCGCTTGGCATAAAAGAAGTCTGGGAAATTGATGCGAAAAAGCATCAAGAAGGTTTAATAATTCACACTGTCGGCTGGCCCATGGATAAAAAAACCTATGGTGGATCATGGCTATACCATCAGGAACACAACCAGATTTCGATCGGCTTTGTTGTCGGGCTAGACTACGAAAATCCTTATTTGTCACCTTTCGAAGAAATGCAGCGTTTTAAAACCCATCCTGAAATCAAAAAATATATTGAGGGTGGAAAACGTATCAGCTATGGAGCCAAAGCATTAGTCGAAGGTGGGTTTCAATCTATACCCAAACTGACTTTCCCGGGTGGCTTACTTGTGGGCGATGCAGCCGGATTTATTAATGTTCCCAAAATTAAAGGTAATCATACGGCAATAAAAACTGGCATGCTTGCAGCTGAAAGTATTTATGAGTTGATTACCTCTGAAAGCGATGGGGCGGAGTGTCTGCAATATCCTGAAAAATTAAAAGCATCCTGGGTTTGGAAAGAACTCTACAAGGTTCGTAATATTCGTCCAGGTTTCCAGAAAGGCATGTGGTTCGGCCTTGCAAATGCTGCTTTTCAAACTTTAGGTGGATGGATAATACCTTTTACTTTGAGAAATCATGCAGATTACAAAGAAACAGGTAAAGCCAGTAAACACATCCGTATTGATTACCCTAAACCAGACGGCGTTCTTACTTTCGACAGGCTGTCTTCTGTATATTTATCCAATACAAATCATGAGGAAAACCAACCTTCTCACTTGAAATTGAAGGATCCGGATATACCTGTAATGATAGACCTGAAGGTCTATGCAGGGCCGTCACAAAGATATTGTCCCGCAGCAGTTTATGAGTTTATGAATATTGATTCAGACCCCCAATTTGTAATTAATGCTCAAAATTGCATCCACTGCAAAACATGCGATATAAAGGATCCAGCTCAAAATATTGTCTGGACACCACCACAAGGTGGCGGTGGTCCAAATTATTCAGGAATGTAGCACCAGTTATAACATTAAAGAGTTTTATGAAACGTACCCTTCTTATTTTATTGACCGCCACAGCGTTGACTTCTTGTCAGCCAGACAGTTCTTCTTCCAATGATACAATCATTGATAAAGTTAAAGATATGTTCTCTCAGGATAGCGTGCCTAATAAAAACACCTATCAGGCAACCTCAAATCTGGAACCTTTCGAACCCAGAACTTATGCTGGAAGTTATCTCGTTGGGCGTCATGCTCAAATGCAAAGCGACTGGCAAATGGCCAGTAAAGCATTTAATCAATTACTTGATCAGAATGAAAGTGATGAAGAGTCTGGTCTTTTAAGGCGTGCACTTGTCCTTGCTATTGGCTCGGGGGATTTTAATACAGCGACTAAAATCGCACAGACTGATGTTAGTCAGGATGATGTTGAAAGCTCTTCCCTTGCTAACCTTGTCCTCGCTCTCGATGCCTTAGGCAGTGGCAATTACGAAGACAGCTTGGCTTATCTGAACTCTATGCCTGATAGTGGTATTACCCAAATAGCAAGACCAGTTTTTGAAAACTGGTTATCTTTGGAGATTGAGCTTTCGGACAACCAGAATGCTATTACAAATAACGGTCTAAATATCTATCACGCGATTTTGCGCGCAGATGCGGAAAAAGATATTGATGATTTAAAACTTTATGCAGCAAAAACTGCGCCTCTTATGACACTTAATAGTTTTTCCCGCACTCAAATTGGTGACATTTACTACCGCAATGGCTTGGAAGACCTTGCTCTTGGAATATATCAAAGCTTACTTGATACAGAGCACCCTGAGGGAGAGACAGAAGAGGATCTTGCTTTACTTAGCAAAATTGAAAAAATTAAGTCCGATTCACCCATAGAGGGCTCGACACTATATCAAGGAATAGAATCCTGTGAAGACGGTATTGCTAAAGCTTTAACCGACATGGCGACCCTATTTTTTCAAGAGGGCGGCATGGATAGCGCCCGTCTTTTTGCACAAATGGCACTTTACCTTGATGAATCACAGAATGAAGCAAAGTTGCTACTTGCTTATTTAGCCGCGCAGACAGGTCAAACTGAGGAAGCGATTGCTTACTTTAACGGTCTTGCGAATGAGGGTGTAGACCAAAATGAATATATCCGTGCGAAAAGACAAGTTGCACATTTATACGAAGAAAATGATGATATTCGTGACGCGTTAAATGTGTTGAAAGACTTGGTAGACGAAACTGGTGATGTTGATACACAAATACAAATAGGGGATGTTTATAGACATGAAGAAGAGTATAAACTTGCTCTTCATGCTTATAATGAAGCATTTTCTATGCTGGAAGATGCAGAAAATCCGCAAAATTGGCCCTTATATTATTCTCGCGGGATGGCACTTGAGCGTCTTGGCAAATATGAGGCCGCTGAAAAAGATCTACTACAGGCACTGGAGTGGCAGCCTGAGCATCCCTATATTTTAAACTATCTGGGATATAGCTGGGCCGATCAGGGTATAAATCTTGATCGAGCTTTGGAAATGATTGCTAAAGCTGTGTCCCTGGAGCCGAATGATGGCTATATTACGGATTCTCTTGGCTGGGTATATTTCCGCATGGGGCTTTACGAAGAAGCCCTTCCCCATTTGGAACAAGCTGTAGAATTACTTCCATATGATAGTATCATCAATGATCATTTAGGAGACTTATATTGGCAATTAGGTCGTAAGTCAGAGGCACGTTTTCAATGGGAGAGAGCACTAAATGCTGCTGAAGAAGATGATGAAAAAGAATCTCTTAGCGAAAAACTGGAGAATGGTTTAGGTGAACCTGCCACTATAGAAAACCCTACTTAAAAGAAAAGACCGCCTTGTTCTCAAGACGGCCTAATCACTACATCAAACTTTTAAAACTTTAATTGCTTGAGCCATATTCTATAGGATTTGCATCCAGCTCAAACTCTTTGGCCAACATATGGACCAATAAATCTTCATTCGCTCGTCCGTTTACAGTTAAATTTTCTGCCTTTTGATAAGACATAACAGCATCCTCTGTCAAAGGTCCGTTAATACCATCCGCAGGGCCGGGATAAAGCCCAAGCCTCATCAACTGTTCTTGTATCTGAGAAACAATAACTGCCCTAGAACCTGGCGCAAAACCAGAGCCATTTTGCACAGTAGACGTTTCTGTAATTGCTTCATTCATGCGTGAATTTGCATTTACTTCAGTAGAGCTTGTTGCTATTTGCGATTCTGTTGTGTCCACATTAGACGCAGAAACAGTCGTATTTTTTTCCGTTTGGCCTGCATCAGAAGTTATCGCTATATTTGTGTCAGGTTTTAAAACCGACATACGTTTCACAAGTATATTTACATCTTCCTTTGTTAGCCCCATTTTAGATGACAGTTCATCCAAAGCTTTTATAGCTTCCGGGTTTCCTTTATTGGCAGCAACCGAATACCAAAAGAGGGCTTCATCTGGCTCGGACGTACCCATTAAACCGTTTTCATGGATAAGGCCCAAATTATAGGCAGCTTCTGTAACGTTATTATCTGCCGCGCGTTCGAAATAATAAGCTGCATGGCGAATGTCGTGATCTACCCCAACTCCTTCTATATAAGCAATACCAAGATTATATTGGGCCTCGGGATGCTGTAGATATGATGCTGCTTTATATAGCTGGACGGCTTTTGTTTCATCTTTTGGAACGCCTAGTCCTTGTTGATATAAAACACCGAGATTATACCGGGCATTTGCAATTCCGTTATAAGAAGCTTCCTCAAACCATTTTGCGGCAGTCTCGTAACTACCTTCAACACCTGCGTGGCCTGCTGTATAAATCGCAGCCAAATCATGCTGAGCTGCCCCGGATCCATCAAAAGCCTGATTTTCTATTTGTTTAACCACATCAGGCAAGTTTGGATTACGTGTAAAGCGTTCAGCAACTTCGGTTGTTGGACGCGTCGACAAAAACTCGTCCACTGCAGCTTTTTCTTCAGCCTGAAAGTTGCGCCCCGTTAATGGCGTCACAGTAATTGACTCGTTAGCTGTATTTGTTTCAGTCATCATATCTTCGGATGTGCCCATAGAAGGCATAGTAATAGCCTCTTCTTCAGACAGACTGTCTTGCAAACCAGCTAATACAGCGTCGTCCCTACTGCGCATTGTATCCATAGAATTAAAGCTGTCAGCATTTTGTGTTGTTTCCAAATCATCTATTGTGTTCTGGGCTTGAATGATCTCGGTATTAGTGTCGGTTGCTTCAGTAAAAGATGTATTACTGACATTAAACGGTAACTCGTTATCGATACTGTTCATATACCAGACGCCGGCCCCAGCTGCGGTGGCAAGTAGCACTGCAATACTGGCAGCGACAAGCCATCCTTGCTTCCTGTTATCATTCTTTGCTTGTCTGGCGGGATGGGTAAGACTTTCGAACTCATCTTTGTCTTCGTCTGGAAAATCACTGGAATCTGTTGTTTTTTCAGTCGCAGTAAAAGATGTTAAGGCTTCTGTTCCTTTCACAGTCGCAGGGGTTGTCGGTAAATCTGTTTTACGAGCAACGGCCTGATCAGTCAAAAGAACCAATGCCTTGGCCCGTAAGGTATCCTGTGTCTGGATAAGCGCCTCTTCCAAACCTTCCATTTTTCTCAAAAGACGCATTTTTTCATCTGAAAATGCCTCGATGCGACGCCCCAGCTTTTGCTGTTCCACGACCACTTCGTCCATTTTGACCATGGCCGATCCGGCAGTGGTTTCAGCACTTTCGACGCGCTCAATCAAAGAACTGTGTAAATTCTGAGCTTTTTCAATTTGGGTGTGGAGAGCCTTTTGATTATCCTCCATAAGGAGTTTCCAGCGCTCAAGCTGGGGGTCTTGGGAATTACTGCGGGCAATGCGTGCTTCTAAGTTTAAAAAAACCTTGGCCGTTTGCTCACTTTTATCTTCCAAATCAGCGATTGCGTTTCTCGTAGCGTCTATTTCCCGCCACAATTTTTCGCGATCCTGTTCGTCACGACGTAATCTTGTATTCACTTCAGACAGAAGGCTAATGACACGCTGAGATGTAGATGTAGGCTTATTGCCACCCAGACTAGACTTATCCTCGCGACGATTAGAAGTTCCTGATGAATTGGTGTTTGCAATTGTAAAACGGGAGGTTTTTTTCTCAGTCATGATAAAATATCTTCATATATATGTTTAGGTGGGGCGAAGTAGAGAGTCCGAATCTTCCCCCTGTAATAAAGCTTTAGAGGCAAGATTAAAGATAAAGAAGTGATTTTGTAAAATGTTTACTTAAAAAAACCATGTTTTGTCCACAGGGTAGCCAATATTAGGGCTTGCAATAAATGGCAAGCTTTTGTAAATAATTGCTACCGCTTTTGGAAATATATAATTAAAAATATGTTTCCGCATTCACACTGGGGTGTAGCCAAGCGGTAAGGCACCGGTTTTTGGTATCGGCATGCGCAGGTTCGAATCCTGCCACCCCAGCCATTTTTCTTTATTCACACATCACCTCTGGATCTTTTCACGCCCAACCTTTTTTTCGTGAATAGTTTTATCCACCTTTAAAAGCCTAGTTTTGGAACTTTAATAAATTTTAAGAGTTTGTTTTTAAAGGAATTAACTATGTTGATCAAAACAAAACGTCATTTTATGATAGTTTTTATAGTGGGGCTGGCAACATTTGCTGGCTGGGGCTTCTATGTATATGACAAGAACAAGAATTCCGCCTCGGACAAAGATATTTTGTTTATGACCGACCCGTCTGTGGCTCAAGATGATCTGCAAAACAAAGAAATTATAAAAGCTGGCCTTAATCATTCGGAAAAGAAAGTTTTTGATAATGAAAACATTTCCGGCATGGCCAAATTGAAAAAAGACAATACTGCCCAAGTTTTAACTACCTTATCTAAAAAAGAAGGTTTCTTTGAAGTCATACCTTATCGTGATCTTGAGCTTTATAATGTAAATACAAATGAGCAACTTAATATAATATTTTGGGCAGATGGCCGTTATATTCCGTCAGCTCTGGATGAGCTTAATTGGTTTATGCGTGATTGGCGCATAAATACTGTAACGCCTATGGATCCGGATTTATATACCTTGATGCACAACATTTATGACGAGGTAGATGGAAAAGAGCCCATACATGTTTTATCAGCTCTCAGAACACCTGAAAGCAATGAGATTTTGAGAAAACAGGGTTATAAACCTGCGACCAAAAGCCAGCATTTAGAGGGGCGTGCTGTGGATATGACAATACCGGATGTGCCAGTTACTGAGATACGCGATGAAGCTCTTGAAATAGGCGTTGGTGGTGTGGGGTATTATCCCAGCAACCATTTTGTTCATGTTGACACTGGCCGTGTTAGAAGATGGTAATAATAATCAGTAGCTTTCCTAAACTATAGATTGTACCTTTAAGACCGCTTATTAAAATGAAATCTTTGCCTTTAACTCTGCGAAAAATATAGCTAAATAAGGAATTGTTTAACTTTCTGATGTATATTGTTAAAAAGCTTACAATGTACTTTGAGGAATAATGCTCACAAATAAAGAAAATGGAAATGTTCTATTTCTAATTTTAATAGCCGTAGCTCTTTTTGCTGCGTTGTCCTATGCTGCGACTAAAAGTAATCAAAGTGGTACTGATATCACAAAAGAAAGAATACAAACCGATGCATCACAAATTTTGCAGTATGTTGCCGGATTAAGGACTACTATACAACGGTTTGCTACGATCAACGGTTGTTCGCCATCTGAGTTTAATTTTGAAAACCCACACATGGTACATCCTGATTTTTGGGGCGGATCAACTAATGAGGCAGCACCATCAGACGGGTCTTGCGATGTCTTTGGTCCCAAAGGAACATATTTTTTAACCGCACATGATATTTCCTTTACAACAGACGTTGCTGTAGAGGATGTGGGAACAGACCAAACAGAGTTACTAATGTTTATGGTTAAAGCAAATACTGCACAGAATATTGCCCTGTGTACGGCTATTAACGACTTACTACGCCTTGACGGTACATTTACCGGAGGCACAATAAGAACTGCTGACTGGAGTTTTGCACGATCAGCCGCTACTGGGTTAAATTATACTAATACTCCGGCATCTGTAGAAATTATTGGTGAGGATGGTGGTACAGCCTTCGCCGGGCAACCGGAAGGTTGTATACAGGGCGGTACCACACATGATGGAGGAAGCCGAATATTTTATTTCGTATTAGCCCCCTATTAAGATTTACTATTTTCTTATGGAATCCAGAAGATCTTTATCAATCTCTTTATCTCCATGAAGGACTGAAACATCGCCTGTTGCCTCAAAAACAACTGCCTTAACCTCGCTATAACGTAGGACATTTGCCTCACGTAATTTGGCTTTTAAATCTTCCTTAGTGATTTTGGCAATTAGAAGATTTTTATGAAGTATTTCAGGGCCGTCCATTAAAAGAATTGGTTTATTTTCCAAAATGCTTTCCGGGCGCAACATTCTCCATCCCGAAAATAGCGACTGGATTATCAGGAAAACACCAATAGCCACTACTCCTTGCATAAGTGTTGGCTCTTTTTGCACCACGACACTTGCTAGAATAGATCCAATCGCAATAGTCACCGCAAAGTCATGAGCTGACATCTTAGAGAAGCTCCTAAGGCCGTTTAACTTTACAAATAGAAGCATCAGAAAATATACTAAAACCGTAGAAACGCTAATACCTACAACTTCACCTAAAGTAATTTTTATCCAATCCATACTGTACTTTCGTATAATTTCTGCTTTGAACTATTAGACGTGAGTACCGTTTGTAACACAGAATGGAATAAAATATTAGAGAAAGGACATTTTTATGTCACAGAAATTAAAAGGTAAAAAAATTGCGTTTCTAGCAACGGATGGTTTTGAGCAAGTTGAACTTACAAAACCATGGGAAGCTGTCAAAAATGCAGGTGCAGAAGTCGAACTGGTTTCACTAGAAAAAGGTGAAATACATGGTATGAATCACGATGAAAAAGGCGATAAATTCACAGTTGATAAAACTGTTAATGAGGTCAGTGCGTCAGATTATAATGGTCTTGTACTGCCGGGCGGTGTGCATAACCCTGACACATTAAGGACAAATCCGGACGCTGTGCTTTTCGTAAAAGAATTTTTTGAGCAGCATAAGCCAGTATCTGCCATATGCCATGGACCTTGGACACTTATTGAAGCTGACGTAGTGCGCGGAAGAAAACTCACATCATGGCCTAGCCTGAGAACAGATATAACTAATGCAGGCGGGACATGGGTAGATGAAGAAGTCCATGTAGATAATGGCCTTACAACCAGCCGCAAACCTGATGACCTCGAAGCCTTCTGCAAAAAAACTGTAGAAGAGTTATGCGAAGGAAAACATGAAAAGCAGGCTGCATAAGCTACAAAAACTTAATAAGTTTAAAAAGCTATACCCCTATCGGGTGTAGCTTTTTTTTCATCTTTTTTCGATTACGATTTGGTCTACAGGTATGTAGCTACTCATGCGGGTGAAAGATCTTTCGGCTTTCCCATCCCGGAAAATCAATCGCTCACCTTTACTTAAATCCCACATCATTTTCCTGCCATCCACAATTGGGGGTTTATTTGATATCAAAATCTTATCATCAACTTCAACTGTTAGCACAAAAGTTAAAGAAACGTTTTCGCGGGCTGATATGATCCTTACCCACTCCCTATTATATTTATGGCCCATATAATCCCAATATGGAGACATACCTAATTTTCTTGCACCGCCTCTAACGTCATTTGAATCAGAATTGATTTCGCCTATTTTCAAAATTCTGTTGTCATCTAATTCGGGCAAAGAAACGTCAATGACCATTTCCTCACCTGCCGAGGACATTATCGCTTCATTAAAACTTTCATAAAAATCTATTTTTCCACTATCGCTCACTAAATTAAAATATGTGTTCGCTGATGTTTTCCCTGACATTTTTCCTTTAATTTCGTAAGGAGATAGCAAAACGTTTCCTTCGTGATCAGGTTTTGTAACCACACCATAAAAAGGGTCAACGAGAAAACCATTCTGATTTGGTTCAACAAGAAGCGCAGAATGTGCACTAGAACCGTTGAGCATGTTAAATTGCACGGAAGATATGTTGTTTTTGTTCAAAACATAACCCATCATGCGCGCGGCATTGTCACATTCCCCCTGCTCCAGCAATAACTCTACTGTTCCATGAGGCAAACTTATGAATGAGGGTAAAATTTCATGGGACAAATACGGCCTAATCCGAAGAAAAAATGATTCTGAAAC
>NZVS01000058.1 GCA_002701555.1 Alphaproteobacteria bacterium
TTACCCTAAAGAAATGAAGGAGTTTGTCCAAACCGGGATAGCGTCATGGTATGGCCCTGGTTTTCATGGCAAACAAACCGCTAATGGAGAAATCTATAATAGTGGCGACCTGACTGCCGCTCACAAAACATTGCAATTGCCTTCAATCATTCGCGTAACCAACCTTGAAAACGGCCGCTCTGCAATTTTGAGAGTTAATGACCGCGGGCCTTTTGCCCATGACCGCATACTTGATGTTTCTGAAAAAGGTGCAGAAATGCTAGGGTTTAAAAACAAGGGTAAAGCAAAAATAAAACTAGAACTTCTTGAAGAGGAAAGTAGTATTGTCGCTGATGCGGCTAAATCAGGTCGCGACACAAGAGGAATAGAGGTAGCCCTCAACCGGCAGGCAAAAACACACGTAGCAAGGCATCTTGATGAACATCACGACATGGGATGGGGCAGGGAACTTACGGTGGTCAGCACAGAACCAATGCAAATACCTCCGGCATTAAATCCGCCAATAGAAAACACAGGAATGACGTCTGTTTACAAAAACACGGTAACCACGTCAGAACAAGTATTTCCATCTGATTATGATTCAGCTGTAATTACCCCCGTTAACCCGACAATTGCGGCACAACCACTTGAAAACAGACCTATCGTTGTCTCTAACCAACTCCCCCCGACAAGTAACTCACTCGGAACAATTCCTGCTACATATCAACAGGCAAGCACTCTTCCTGTAGCAGATTCTGGATACTACATTCAGGTCGGTTCGTTTTCCAATCAGGCCAATGCTAGAAATCTGACGTCGTCTTTGTCCGACATAGGGCCAACTGAAATGGTTACTATTGATCGTAACGGCTTACCAATTCATAAAGTGCGTGTTGGCCCGCTCCCATCGCAACAAGTAGCACTGAATATATTGCCCCAAATTGTTGATCGTGGCTATAGCGATGCTATAGTTGTTGCCGAACAATAGAATCGATAACCCAAAAAGGTTTTAATATGCGTAGGATACTCACAGCAGGTATTGCCTGTATGTCACTTTTTTCATTTTCACCGGCTTATGCTCAAGATACGTCCATAGAGACGAATGCTGAGCAGGCTATTATAGTTGACTATCAGACCGGCGCCATTTTGTTTGAAAAAAATGCCGACCAGAGAATGCCCACATCTTCGATGAGCAAGGTAATTACCGGATACGCCGTTTCAGAAGCAATAGAACGCGGTGATATAGGCCTTACAGATACTTGCCGTGTATCTGAAAAGGCTTGGCGCATGCAAGGTTCAAAAATGTTTGTAGAGTTAAATTCCGACATAACTGTTGAAGACTTGCTTCGCGGCGTGATTATTCAGTCTGGTAATGATGCAACTGTAGTTTTGGCTGAGTGTCTTGCGGGTTCGGAAGATGCTTTTGCAGTTAGGTTAAACGAGATAGCTTCCGAACTGGGTATGGAAAATTCTAACTTCGTAAACGCCAGCGGCTGGCCTGACGAAAATCATTATTCCACAGCTCGTGACCTTGCAACTTTGGGGATGGCCTTAATCAAAAACCACCCAAATGAATATGAGATGTATAAAGAGATCGACTTCACTTATCATGATATCAAGCAAGGTAACAGAAATCCGCTTCTTTATAAGAATATTGGCGCCGATGGTATTAAAACAGGGCATACAGAGGCCGGTGGTTATGGGCTAATGGCCTCTGCTGTACGTGATGGGCGACGCGTGGTTATGGTACTGAATGGTATGAGCAGTATGCAAGAGCGAGCAGATGAAGGCACAGAGCTTATGACCTGGGCTTTGATGAACTTTAAAAATGAACAAATTGCCACGAAAGGTAGCGTTATTGAAAATGTACCTGTTATTTATGGCAAGACCGACGACGTGGACGTTGTTGCCGCAGAGGACGTTTATGTTACTAAATCCGCCACTGATACTGGAAAGACAAATACGGAACTCCAGATTTTAACACCTTTGAAAGCACCATTAAATCAAGGCGATAAAGTTGGTGAGATGCATATTACAACTAGCGCAGGTAAACAAATAGTTGTTCCTGTTGCTGCCGCATCCAGCATTGAAGAAGCTCCTTTCTACAAGAAACTCTGGCAAAAATTTACAAACAGGTCGTAATGAGTAAGGGTTTGTTCATCACATTTGAAGGTGGCGAAGGCGCGGGGAAAACCACGCAAATAAGAGCTGTCACAGAATGGTTGAACGGAAAGGGCGTAGAGGTTGTTCCGACACGCGAACCTGGAGGAACTCCTGAAGCAGAGAAACTGCGTGACCTTTTGGTCAGAAGAGATGGGGGAAACTGGACAGCAGAGGCGGAAGTCCTTCTTTTCTTTGCGGCGCGCCACATGC
Organism: Alphaproteobacteria bacterium; assembly: GCA_002701555.1. GTDB lineage: Bacteria > Pseudomonadota > Alphaproteobacteria > Micavibrionales > Micavibrionaceae > UBA2137. Next base: position 2,350 of record NZVS01000058.1, read on the forward strand.
ACATTACTGACGTTATAAAGCCGGCCCTTCAAGAGGGCAAAGTTGTGATTTGCGATCGTTTTACTGACTCGACCAGAGCCTACCAAGCATATGGTCATGGTCAAGAACTTGAATTCATCAACAAAGTAAATGACCTTGTTTTACAAGATTTCAAGCCAGATATAACTTTCATCCTTGATTTACCCGCCAAAGATGGGCTTGCACGATCAGAAAGACGACAAAGCGAAATAGGCTCTGATGACTCAGATAGTGAAGACCGTTTTGAAAAACTCGATGTTACCTTTCACGAAAAACTGAGGCAAGGCTTCCTGGAGATAGCAAGGAGAGAGCCTGAAAGATGCGTAATTATAGATGCGCTTCAGACGCCATCCAGTATAACAAAAGAAATCAAGGTTTTGATAGATAAGAAAATGGGTGGCAACAATGGTTGATTTATTCGGCGCCCCTATAGAAGATGAAACTGATGAGGACGACATCGTTAATGATTCTGAAATTGCTGAGCTTGATGATACGCTGATACCGCAAGAGCTTACACCTCAGACGAATTCAGAGCTAACAGGTCATGAGCTTACAGAGGAGCGGCTTTTACAACTTGCCAATAGTAGTAAATTACCACATGCCTTATTGATTACAGGGCCGAAAGGCATTGGAAAATCTACGTTAAGCTATAGACTAGCCCGCTACCTCTTGGCAAATGAAAGTGAAAAAGAGAGCGGAACTCTGCGTATTTCTTCTGAAAAGCCTATATTCAGAAAAATCGCCACTGGTGCACATCCTGATTTTTGGGCTGTGAGACCTGAGTTCGATGAGAAGAGGGGGGCTACTAAGAACAGTCTTAGCATTCAACAAATTCGTGAAATACCACCTTTTCTAAGAAAAACAACTTCCCAGAAAAACGGGTACAGAATTGCCATAGTTGAAAGCGCTGACACTATGACCAATGAGGCTCAGAACAGTCTTTTGAAAATATTGGAGGAACCACCTTCCAACAGTGTACTAATCATCGTGGCAGAAACCAAGGGTAGTCTTTTGCCCACAATCATTTCTCGTGTCATGCACATTCCGCTCACTCCTCTTTCGCATGAGGACACTATCGCAGTTATTAAAAATGTTAATCCTGAAATTGCAAGAAATGAAGATATTAACATGCTTGCAGAAATGTCCCAGGGGAGTGCTGGATTAGCGCTTAACATGGCAGAAACCAATATTCTTGATATTATAAAAGAACTTATCGCACTTTTTGAAAAGTGGCCCTCTTTTGATACAAAACATGTTCATATTCTAATTGAGAAGATGTCAGTGTATAAATCAGGTGACAGAGATATATTTGTAGACTTTACCGAAAGTCTTTGTTGGATCCTGCGCAGTGGGATTATTGCCAAAGGTAGAGGTAAATTAGACGACCTTCCGCAGATCCTGGAAGGTAAGCAAGGGTATAAAAAATTCATTCAGGCGCACTCTATGGATAAATTAACCGCAATTTATGACGAGGTTGAAGAGCTTCTGAAAAGAACTATCAGGCAATCGCTGGACAAAAAAAATACGTTAACTCAGGTTTTCTTTGTATTACAAACACGTCCAGTCTAAGCTACACAAAACTTCACGGACAAAAACTATGAGCAATAAAACACCTTATTACATCACAACAGCTATTTCTTACGTTAACGGCGCCCCGCATCTAGGCCATGCATATGAAGATATTTTGACTGACATTATGGCGAGGTTTAAACGGCTCGACGGATTTGATGTAATGTTTTTAACCGGTACAGATGAACACGGGCAAAAGGTTGCAAAAACTGCAGAAAAGAATGGCAAGGCACCACAAGAATTTTGTGACGAAATCGCCCAAACATTTATTCAGCTAAAAAAAGACCTCAATATTTCTAATGATGATTTTATTAGGACGACGGAAAACAGGCATTATGAGGCTGCAAAAGACCTTTGGCTGAAAATCAAAAATGCAGGAGATATCTATCTCGATTCATATGCAGGCTGGTACTCAACCCGCGAAGAAGCCTTTTTTTCAGAAAAAGAACTGAAAGTTGATGAAAAAACAGGAGAGAAACGCACCCCGAATGACACGGAAGTGGAGTGGATGGAAGAAAGCAGTTATTTCTTTAAACTTTCCGCCTATCAGGACAAATTGCTGGCCCATTATGAAGCACATCCTGAGTTTATCCAGCCCGCGTCCCGTCGCAACGAGGTTATAAGTTTTGTAAAAGGCGGACTGGAAGATCTTTCTATATCTCGGACAACCTTTAACTGGGGTATACCTGTACCTGAAGACGACGAACATGTCATGTATGTCTGGCTTGATGCCTTGACCAATTATATGACAGCTATTGGCTATCCAGACATTGAAAGCGAGGGTTTTAAAAAATACTGGCCTGCAGACGTACATGTTATCGGAAAAGACATTATACGTTTCCATTGCGTTTTCTGGCCTGCTTTCCTGATGTCGGCAGGTATCGATTTGCCTAAACAGGTTTTTGCCCACGGTTTTATAAATGTTGACGGTCAAAAAATGTCCAAATCTCTCGGTAATGTTGTTTCTCCCACAGATTTAATTGAAAAATACGGGCTTGACCAAACGCGTTACATTCTTGCTCGCGAAATATCACATGGCGAAGACGGAAACTTTACTTACTCTCAAGCTCTTAACAGACTAAATTCCGATCTGGCTAACGGCTTAGGTAACCTTGCCCAACGTTCACTTTCTATGATTTATAAAAATTGTGACGCAAAAATGCCCGCACGAGAAAATCTTACAGAGCAAGACACTGAACTTTTGGAAATGTGCTATTCGGTTATACCAAAACTACGCGATGAAGCTGATAAATTCAGATTCAACAGGGTCTTGGAGGAAATATGGCGTATAGTTTATGCCGCGAATGCCTACATAGATGATCAGGCCCCATGGACATTGAAGAAAACTGACCACGTCCGAATGGGTGTAGTACTATCTGTAATTGCTGAAACTGTTCGATGCCTTGGCATTATGTTGCAACCCTTTATGCCCCAGTCTTGTAAAATACTTCTCGATCAGGTTGGTGTAGACGAAAACCAAAGAGAATTTTCCCACATTTCAGGAAAATATGCCCTTTCAGATGGATATGAAGTTGAAAAACCGGAAGGTGTCTTCCCACGAATTCAGATTGAAGAAGATAATGACGCTTAACTAAGGTTAACACTATGCTTGAATACACGATCATTTTAACAAATCTATCCCTCAATATGGAGATAGGTGTTTATCAGCAGGAGCACGGTGTAAAACAAGAGGTTCTGGTCAGTGTTAAAGCCAAAGTCCAGCTTCCAAACCCTCATATTGAAGACAACATTGATAACGTTCTTAATTATGCGACTATTAAAAATCAAATTGAAGCCATTGCCGCTAAAGGTCACATACATTTGGTGGAAAGCTTTGCTGACATGATTTTATCAAAATGTATGGAAGATAAACGTATTAAAGAAATGAGAGTACGAGTGGAGAAAACAGAGATATTTGATAATGCTGAAAAAGTGGGTGTTGAATTTAAACGCCGACAAGCATAGGTAAATACTCATGTTGATAGATTCACATTGCCACTTAAACCACATCAAAATTAAAGATGCAGGCTCTCCCTCAGAACTTATCAAGGATGCAAAATCCCATGGTATTGCAGGTCTTCTTACGATCTGTTGCCAAATAAATGAGGAGTTTGACGAAATCCATTCTATAGCAAAAGAACATGAAAATGTATGGTGCAGTGTCGGAACACATCCGCACGACGCTGGTTTGAAAACAGAAATGGCTATTTCTCAGTCGCAGATAGAAGACTATGTGACTGACAATCCAAAGGTTATCGGAATAGGGGAGACAGGACTTGATTATTATTACGATAATAGTCCGCGCGAGGCTCAGAAAGAGTCTTTTAGAAAACACATCCGCGCCTGCCTAGCTACCGACACACCAGTCATTATTCACACACGTGATGCCGAAGAAGAGACTATCGAAATCCTTCAAGAGGAAGGGCAAGGCAAACTTAGAGGGGTACTTCATTGTTTTAGCGGGTCAAGCTGGCTAGCCGAAAAGGGGCTTAAGCTCGGGCTTTACATTTCGTTTTCAGGTATTGTTACCTTTAAAAAGGCCACGGAATTACAAGAAATAGCCAAAGCGACACCTTTGGAGAGGATATTGGTTGAAACCGATGCTCCTTATCTAGCCCCAGTGCCTTTTCGTGGAAAAACAAATGTTCCCGCATATGTCAGACATACCTCAAAATTTTTATCTGAACTTAAATCAGTATCTGAGGAAACGGTATCAACCCATTCTACTGAAAACTTTTTTAAACTTTTCAACAAGGCCAAGGATACATGGATTACAAAATAACCATCGCTGGTTGCGGAAACTCCTTTGGTGTGCCGAGACCGGGGAATGAGTGGGGGAATTGTGATCCAAAAAACAAAAAAAACAGACGAACACGTTGCTCTTTGTTAATTCAGTCTGAAACAACAAATATAGTCGTTGATACAGGTCAGGATTTTCGCGAGCAGATGAACACCTTCAACATCAAAAACCTTGACGCTGTTCTTTATACTCACGCTCATGGTGATCACGTTGCAGGCATTGATGATGTAAGGGTCTACGCGCAAGACAAAGTAAATTCGGGAAGATTTCCTGTCTACTCAAGTCAATCCTGTCTGACAGAATTGGAACGCAGGTATAACTATTTGTTTGAAACAGTAAACCCTTCTTATCCTGCGCTATTTCGACAGGAGCTGGTTAAAGTCTACGAGCCGTTCAGGGTAGGGGACATAGATATTACACCCCACCTGTTAAACCACGGACGTATAACTGCTTTGGGCTATAGGTTCGGAAGCACTGCCTATTCAGTTGATATGCTGGACCTAGCCAATGATGATATGAGCATCAATCACTTAAAAGGAATTCACACATGGATAGTAGACGCCGGAGGTTTTATGTCATCGACAAACCCTGTTCACGCCAGTTTTGAACGCATTTTTGCACTTAATGAGAAAATAGGGGCCAAGCGTGTTATTCTAACAGTGCTTTCCCACCTTATTGATTATAATAGCGTGAATTCAGCCCTTCCGGACGGCTTTGAACTTGCCTATGATGGGTTGGTATTGTAAAACGGTTTCCAAAATTAATATTTAAAAGCAGACAGTTACAGATGACCTCACTATTGCAACTTTTAACTGAGAAAACACAAAACGCCTTTGAAGCAAATGACCTTGATAGTAATTTGGGCACTGTACGCGTCTCAGACAGACCAGACCTTGCCCAGTTTCAATGTAATGGCGCCATGGCTGCAGCCAAACAAGCGGGAAAAAACCCACGCGCAATAGCGGCAGATATAGTTTCAAAACTTGAAAAAAATGAAATTTTTGAAAAGCTGGAAATAGCCGGCCCCGGCTTTATAAATATTAATGTTAAGCCCGAAATACTCTATAAATATGCACTGAAGAGTTTGGAAGTTAATTTGGGTGTAGGTAATATAGGGAAGGGCGCAAAAGTTATTTTTGATTATGGCGGCCCTAACGTTGCCAAGGCAATGCATGTCGGTCATTTACGCTCAGCAATCATAGGTGAATCACTCAAACGTGCCTATAACTTTGCAGGATACGATGCCATAGGTGACATACATCTTGGTGACTGGGGCACCCAAATGGGCATGGTTATATCCGAGCTAGAAATCCGGCACCCAGATTGGCCTTATTTTAGAGAGAATCAGACCGATTTTCCAAAAGATAGCCCAATAACGCTACAGGATCTCGAGGAAATTTACCCAGCTGCTTCAGCTGCATGCAAGCAAAACGAAGATAGATTGGAACAAGCGAGACAGGCCACAGTAGAACTTCAAAACGGGCGCCCAGGCTACAGGGCATTGTGGCAGCACATGGTAGATGTATCTATTGAAGCAATAAAAGCCAATTACGAAAAACTGAATGTGCATTTTGAATTATGGAACGGGGAAGCCTCCGTCCATGATCTAATATCACCAATGGTTAAAAAACTGAAGGAAGATAATCTTGCCGTAGCAAGTGATGGCGCACTGGTCATGCATGTTGCAAGAGACGATGATAGCAAAGAAATTCCCCCTTTAATATTATACAAAAAAGACGGTGCCGTAATGTATGGCACAACAGATCTTGCTACGTTACTTGAGCGAGAAAAATATTTTCAACCTGAAAAGGTCACTTATGTCGTAGATAAACGGCAAAATTTGCATTTCGAACAAGTTTTCCGAGCCGCTAAAGCATCTAATATCACACCCGGGAAAACCGATTTGACTTTCATCGGTTATGGTACAATGAATGGCACCGACGGAAAACCTTTTAAAACCCGCGAAGGCGGCGTAATGAAACTGGAAGATCTCATCAAAACCAGTCATGAGAAGGCTTTACAGAAAATGAGCGAAGCCAACATCACTGGAAAATTCGACGAAAAGCAAACAAATGACATCGCGCATAAAGTTAGTATTGCCGCCATAAAGTTTGCGGATCTACAAAATCATCCGAATTCAGACTACATCTTTGATTTGGATAGAATGACTTCCTTCGAAGGTAAAACCGGGCCTTATTTATTGTACCAAACAGTTAGAATTAATTCTCTTTTAGAAAAAGCAGATAGCGACGGCATTCAATCTCATAATAATGCTTTGCCAAATGAAGCGCTAGAATTGCAAGAAATTGAACTTTTACTGCATATAACGCAATTTCCAGAAAACTCATTGGGAGTTGTCAAAAGCAACTCGCCACATATTCTAGCCGATTATTTATATAAATTGGCTCAAAATTTCAGTTCATTTTACTCGAACTGTCACATCATGTCAGAAAAGAATACTCAACGTCGTCAATTCCGCTTAATGCTTTGCCAGATGACACGTGCACAAATGATAGCAGGATTAGGAATTCTTGGCATAGATGTTCCTGAAAAAATGTAGAGCTCCAGTAAAGTTAAGCAAGTTAGCTATAGAAGAGCTATAGACAATAAACACCCCCTTAAAGAAGCATATATTATTTTACATAATATATGTTATCACTCTTTTATTATTAAATAATAGTTGCCCCCTAAGCTTGCAGTTTATATCCTTTCAGAATGAAAATGCATAAGAACAATCTTTTTTATAAAGCTATTGAATTACAGGATGAAGCCGCCCGCCAGAACTTTGAGTGGAAAAGCTTAAATGATATCCTTAAGAAATGTCGCGAAGAGCTTGAAGAGCTTGAGGAATCTATTGCTCTAGGTGACCTAGAATCGATTGAGGAGGAATTAGGTGACCTCCTCTTTGTGCTTGCCAACATAGGAAGGAATACAAAAATCGATCCCAACATGGCGCTAGAAAACTCCATAAACAAATTTATTAATCGTTACAAAGGTATGATAGAGAGTTCTAATGTGCAAAATAAAGTTTTCTCAAAGCTTTCCTCTGAGGAGATGCTTACGCTCTGGAAAGCCCAAAAGAATAAAAGCTAATCAGCATTAAATAGCTTATAAAACTTATCTTGCATAGCTGGCTCAATTCTCACATTAACAATTTGCTGCCCGTTTTCGCCAATACCGATAGCCAATACATTCGCATGTTCGTGAAGCCATGCCAACTCCTTACCCTGGGCAGGTCTTAGAACAATAACGTCTTCGACATAGTGGTTTTCAAGCATTTGGGTAATTTGCTCTAGCAGCCTGTCTATATTGTATCCACTTAATGCTGATATAGGCACTACATTTTGCCGCCCCTTGATATTTATTCTTTGGTCTTCCGGGAGAAGATCAATTTTGTTCCACACCTCTATAATTCTACTGTCAGCTTGATAATCCACACCTAAATCAGAAAGAATTTTGACTACATTTTCTTTTTGAAGTTCACTGTCATCAGCTATGTAATCACGCACATGGACTATGACATCCGCATAATCGACCTGTTCTAATGTTGCCTTAAAAGCCTCTACGAGGTGCGTTGGCAGATCTGTAATAAACCCAACAGTATCTGATAAAATGACCTCCTGCCCATTTTTTAATTTTAATGCCCGCATCGTCGGGTCCAATGTTGCGAAAGGTAAATCCTCAGCAAAGACATCGGAATTAGTCAATGTATTAAAAAGAGTAGATTTGCCTGCGTTTGTATAGCCAACAAGAGCCACAACAGGGTAAGGAACTTGCTCACGACTTCGCCTTTGAAGCTCCCTGGTTTGACGTACCTTTTCGAGGTTTTTCTTTAATTGCGTTATTTTTTCATCTATTAAACGCCTATCAATTTCAATCTGACGCTCCCCTGGCCCACCCATGAAGCCCGCACCCCCCCTTTGTCTTTCAAGGTGAGTCCATGATCTTACAAGTCTGGATCTTTGGTAATTCAGGGCCGCAAGCTCTACTTGAATTACCCCCTCTTTTGTTTGTGCCCTCGCCCCAAAGATCTCTAGTATCAGGCCTGTTCTGTCTATAACTTTGACATTCCAAAGATTTTCTAAATTTCTTTGTTGTACGGGTGATAACTGGGTATTAACAATAGCTACCGAAGGGGCAACACCTTCTATTATACCTTTGATACGCTCAGCAGTTCCCTTTCCCAAATAAAGGGGCGGCGTTATCTGGCTAAGGTTTACAGCTTCAGAGTGAACGACATTGAGGTTTATTGCCTCAGCCAACCCCTCTACCTCTTCGATTTCACGTTCAATGGACCGAGGTTCAGGCTCAGGAGACTTTAGCCTAGGGTGAATTATAACTGCTGTGTTGAAACTAATACTGTTCATAAAAACGTAACCGCACTAACTATTTAGTGCGGCTACAACACAAGTAAAAAAATAAAAATCAGCTCTCTTTAGAACCTTTTGACTCATCATCGTCTTTCTCACCATCCCACATAGTGATAGGACCGCCGGGCATAATTGTTGAAATTGCATGCTTATATACCAGCTGGATGTGGCTTTCCCTTCTTAGAAGAAGAGAGAAGTTATCAAACCAAGTAACCACACCTTGGAGTTTCACACCATTTACCAAGAAAACTGTGACAGAAGATTTTTCCTTTCTGATTGCATTCAGAAAGACATCTTGTACATTTTGATTTTTATCGGACATTTTTTCTACCTTTTTTTATTTAATTTTTATTGTCACGCAACAAATATAGACCTTAGTTAATGCACTTTTAGGCTGACTACAATAGTTATTATATCTTTTTTTATTTATCAAAGACTTCCAAAAGACTGGAAAGATTATCAAATGCAGCTACCTCACCACAATTAAGCGCACCTGCCGTTAGAACGCATTCAACACCCAATGATTTTGCACATTCAACATCTGTTGTAGTATCTCCAAAATAGAGTGCATTTTTGAGCGACTCTTTAGCAATTTTTGCCTGCTCAAGAGCCATATAAACAGGATCAGGATCAGGCTTGTCATTAGCAGCTTCTCCGGCTCCAACAATGGATAAAAAGTATTTTTTCCATCCTAAAGCAGCAACTTCTTTAATTAAATATCTGTGTTTCTTATTACTTACCAAGACCATGGGAATTTTCTTTGATGACAACATCTCAATAAACTCAAGTGCATTATCAAGGGGGGCAAGACCGGTTAAATGGTTTTCTTCAACATATTTATACAAGTGACCAAGTCCCTCTTCTGCTCTCTCACCATACAATTCGGGATAAAGCTTAAGCGAGGAGTTATGCATATGTTTTTTATATTCCTCCAAGGTCCATGCGGTGTAACCTAACTCTTTTCTAGCGTGGTTGTGCGCGTCATGCAAAAGTCCCAATGTTGAAACGAGAGTACCGTCCCAATCAAAAATTATAAGTGATGGTGTTGTATTAAAAGTCATAATTAAAACAAATCCACGTCTACGCTAAATAGCCTTTCAACTGTAGTCCCAAAACCTTCCAAGGCAAAAATTACAACAAAGTCACCGGGCCTAATAACGGTATCCCCATTCGGCATTATAAAGTTTTCATCGCGTATAATTGCACTTATATGGATTTCATCGGGAATATCCAAATCACGTAAAGGAGTGTTTATTATGCGGCAACTTTCTGATGCTTCAGCTTCTATAAACTCCGCAAAACTATTTCTTAAATTGGTTACCGCCTTAATTCTGCCGCGCCTTACGTAACGCAGAATTTTGGAAACTGTAATATCCTGAGGTGAGATAATAGCATCAATATTTATGGATAGGAGCAAGTTTGCATAGCTTCCGCGTGTCACCAATGCCATAGCTCTCTTGCAGCCGAACTGCTTTGCTTCCAATGCTGACAACGCATTAGTTTCATCGTTATTTGATACTGCGATAATTGTTTCCGCCTTATCAATACTGGCTTCTTTCAACATCTCAGGGTTAAGGCCATCACCATGTAAAACCAATGTATCATCCAAATTCTGACTTAAAAACTTGGCGCGTTTTTTATCCTGCTCTATAACGGTTAAGTTTTTACCGCCGCTAGAATTTTTAATAAGCTGTGCTGTCTCAAAACCAACATTCCCTCCACCTATTATAACAGTCCTACCGGTACGCTCTCCAGAATAACCAAAACTTTTCATAGCTCGCTCTACACTCCCAGACTCGGAGACGAAATAAACCTCGTCGCCAGCATGCAGCTGGGTTTGCGCCTGAGGCACAAAAGCTTGACCACCCCGGATAATTGAAACAATTTCAGCTGATAAATCTGGAAAAAGCGATCTTAGCTGTGCCAAAGGAGTGTTTAAGATAGGGCAGTCTTCCTGACATATAACACCTATAAGAAAAGCTTTATTATCATGAATAGGTATAACTTCAGTAGCCCCAACAATCATAAGCCTACGATGTATTGCCTTTGCCACCTCTACCTCTGGTGATATGATCACATCAATCGGCATATGATCCCTGCTAAACAGGTTTATCCATGCAGGATTTAAAAAATCCTGACTTCGGACCCTCGCAATTTTCTTCGGTACATTGAAAAGTGAATGCGCCACCTGACAAGCCACCATATTTACTTCATCGGTATAAGTAACAGCGATGATCATATCGGCTTCAGCAAGACCTGCGTTTGATAAAACTTCAGGGCTGGCCGCGTTTCCTACAAGGCCGTTTACATCAAGATCCGATGTAATCTTATCGATAAGAGCCGGGTCTTTATCAATAATGGTTATACTATTTGTCTCTCGGGAAAGGTAGTCTGCTATGCTATATCCAACCTTACCTGCACCACATATTACAAATCTCATTAGCCCGCCTTTACAACTTCTTCTTTAGTATCATGTTCTTCTTCTGGCTTATTTGTGTTTATGTTTAAAGACCTTATTTTCCTATGGAGTGCTGAGCGTTCCATCCCGATAAAATCTGCTGTTTTAGAAATGTTGCCGCCAAATCGCATTATCTGTGCTTGCAGATAAGCTATCTCAAAATTTTCTCTTGCCTCACGCAGTGGTAAGTCAACGCAGTTTGCAAGCAAACCATCATTTTCAGAAGCCCCCTGCTCTTTCTCAGAGAGATAGTCCGGTAACTCATCTGCCGATATTTTTTCTTGGTTAACCAAACCGGTTATATTTAGCCATTCAACAAAATTTTTGAGTTGCCTGTTATTGCCTGGCCAATCATATCCGCGAATTCTTATCATTGCAGAAGACCCCAGACGGGAAGATAAATTTTTATCAGTTTTAGAGAACTCGCTATGGAAAGAATCTACAAGCATTTCGATATCTTCCATCCGTTCACGTAATCGCGGTAATTTAAGAGGGACAACATTTAAACGATAATAAAGATCCGTTTTAAAACGCCCCTCTTTCACCTTGGTTTCCAAATCAGGTGATGCAAGGGAGACGATGCGCACATCAACTTGCTCATCGTTGACCTGACCTGTTTTTAAATATTGACTTAACCTGTCTTGCATATATGAAGAGAGCCGCCCAATCTCATCAAACACCACCGTACCACCCGATGCACTAATCAGCGAATTATCGAAGCGCGACAATGTTTCCTCGTCATTAGCCTCGGTACAAGGCACTATGACACAAGGTTTATCTTTTCTAGAAGAGTTTTGATGGATAAATCTTGCAAGATTTTTCTTACCCGTACCTTGCTCCCCTACTATCAAAATCCTGCTATTGGATGCCGCTGTCCGCAAAGCTTCCTGTTTTAATGCGGTTACAACATTTGATTTTCCAGTAATATTTGCATGCTGTGTTTTTGAAGTTTGGCGTAAGTTTAAATTCTCGCTCTTAAGCCTTGAGAATTCAAGAGCGCGCTTTAACATCACAAGCAATCTATCTGTTTTAAAAGGCTTTTCCAGAAAATCATAGGCGCCGTTTTTAATTGCAGAAACCGCTATTTCTATGGTGGAGTGCCCACTTATCATTACCACAGGCATGTTGGGTGTCTCGTCCATAATTTTATCAAGGAGCTCCAGACCATCACTTGATCCGGTCTGCAGCCATACATCCAAAATAACAAGATCGCATTTATGCTCGGAAAGCTTTTCTTTTGCTTCTTTCGAGGAATGCGCACACAAAGTTTCATACCCCTCATCTTCGAGTATCCCCTGTATCAGGTGGCAAATATCCTTCTCGTCATCAACAATTAAAATTTTGGCAGCGTTCATCTTTTGAGAAAATTTTCTTCGTTTAGAATCCTTATTGGCATTCATCTATTATTATCTAACGGAAAGTGAAGCGCAACCACTGCTCCATATTTACTCTCTTCCCATTCATCAAGGTCACGTCCCATCCACTTTTGACGCCCCAGCCTTAAAGAGCCGTTATGCTCTTCCATAATTTTTTTAACTATAGCAAGCCCCAGACCCGTCCCTTTTTCTTTATGTGTTACGTATGGATCTGTAAGTCTTTCTGTCTCGACATCTTCAGGAAACCCTTTTCCGGTATCGGCGATGACAAGTACAGCCTCATTTTCACGCTCAATGAGCCAGATATATAGTTCTTTTCGGGCCGAATTGTCCATGGCATCAATGGCATTTTGCACTAAATTTGTTAGAGCCTGCCTTAAAAGCCCGGTATCGGAGAGCACCTTTACAGCTGTGGTGTTCCCAAGGTATCCACCTTGATGAAAGCTCACATTTTCATGCGCTTCGCTTTGAAGGATTATTACATCACGAATTACTGTCTTTATGTTTTCAAGCTTTAAGCTTGGCTGAGGCATTCTTGCGAACGCAGAAAACTCTGTTACCATGTGATTAATATCTTCGACATGCTTTCCGATAGTCTGAATACATTTTTCAAAAACCTCCCTGTGTTCTTCAGGGATATTATCGGAAAACCTCCTTTTTATCCGCTCAGCAGATAATTGGATGGGAGTCAGCGGATTTTTTATTTCATGTGCAATTCTTCTCGCAACATCAGACCATGCAGCTTTCCTTTGCGCTGATTTAAGCGCAGATATATCATCAAAAGTAATAACATAGGACACGTCCCCGTCTTTGCCAACTTCAGGGACTATTTTAACTAGGAGGTCAAGCTTCTTACCATGAGGTCCTATATAGGGAATATCTGTCCCCAGCGTAGGTATTTTACTTTTAGAAGCATCTTCTAGAATATTTTTTAAAGCAGGAACAAGTTTTTCAAGATACTGGCCCATCAGTTCTTTTTCAGTACGCTCAAGAAGCTGAGCCGCGGCCGCGTTCGTAAGCAAGATTTTATATTCCTTATCAAGACTGAGAACGCCAGAAGATACGCCCGAAAGTACAGTTTCTGTGAATCGGCGGCGTTCGTCCATCTGACGGTTTGCCTGGATCAGATCTTTGTGTTGAGATTGTATTTGACCAGTCATCCGGTTAAAAGAGCGTGCCAGCAAATCAAACTCGTTCAACCCTGTTTTCTCGTCTACGTACACATTTAGATCACCCGCCCTAACCTGCTCAGATGCTATAACAAGCCTTTCAATAGGTCGAACCAGGCTTCGGGCTAAATTTAGCCCCAGCCATACAGCAACACCTGTTAAAAAGACAGAAAACACAATGTAAATAAGCGTTAGTGTATTCCGAAGACCCGAAGACTGTTTTTCGAGTTGTTCATACCGGGCAGCTGCGTCACGGGTTTGGTCTATCCGTGACAACACCACAGGATCAACCAGCCTGCCTACTGTTAAATAACTATTAGGATAACGCTGTAATTTAACCAGCCCCCTAACCCTATCGTCCTCAAGACTTGGAAACACAACGACATCGCCATCATCTGCATCCCTGAGCGCAAATTCAGGTATAGAAGAAGGTGCCAGAGTAAAGGTTAATGATGAACGAGCGCTCACACGGCCTTCCCCATCAAATACAATAGCCTCTGACAAATTTCTTATAAATGCCTGTCTGTTAACGGCCTTTTCCAATGCATCAGAATTGTAGCTCAAAATTTCTGCCTGCATATCAAGGTCTTTAGCCATGGCAAGAATATCGGCCCTGATAGTGCTTTGGTGTTCATGCAAATAGGACGTTGCTATTTCCTGTGACTCAACGATTGCTGTTTTAATCTGATCTGAAAACCAGGATTGAACACCAACATGGAAAAAGAAAAGTGAAAACAATGCCATAAAAATTGCTGGCAGAAGACTAATAAGGCTGAACAAAATTGCCAAACGTGTGTGAAGTCTTGATGTATGGGATGTCTTCCTTTGCACTTTTATAAAAATATAAATTTTACGAATGAGCAAAATAATGATAAGGCTCAAAATTGCTACATCGAAAGAAATAAATATGTCAGTGTAGGGTGTTAAAGCGCGGTCAGCAAAAGAGAAAAATGTTAAAACAAGACTGACAAAACCCGCCAAAAATAAAAAAGCGAGGATTTTTTCGCTTCCGAGAAAGCGTTTTGCATTTATTTGTGGTAATAAAGACATCACTGTTAGCGATACCCTATCTTGAGCCAACACTCAATAACGAAAAATTATGAAGAAACGTATTAAAAACTCAAAAATTATACAGGCAAGTTCACTCGATTTTCAGGAGCGCTGGAACGAACACCGTATTGTTCTGTCTTTACTGTCTTTTAAAAATCCTTCTGTGTTACTCGCGACTTGGTTTGGTTGCGGGGCAATTTTTCCAGGACCCGGGTTCTGGGGAACGCTTGGGGGGGTACCTTTGGGCATCGCCCTTTTGGTGTTTTTTGGACCCGCAGCCTTACCTATTGCCGCATTAACCCTTTTCATTATCGGTTTGAAAGTTTCCAAAGATTTTGAGCAGATGACCCGAAGACACGATTCATCTATTATCGTTATTGATGAAGTTGCAGCCTTGTTGCTGGCATTTACCGTGGCCACCCCCACCCCTCTTGGAATTGCCGTTGCCGTTGCCCTCTTCAGAATTTTTGATGTCGCTAAGGTTTGGCCTGTTTCTTATTTTGATGACCGCGTTCCGGGTGCTTGGGGTGTTATGCTGGACGATGTATTTGCTGCCATTTACACTATGATTGTACTTGGAATATTAAGTTATGCCGGCATCACCCTTTGATTTGGTCGACTTTTTAAAACAAAACGGGTTGGTTGTGGCTTTGGCCGAATCTTGTACCGGTGGCATGATTGCGTCGGCGATCACAAATGTTCCCGGTTCTTCCACCGTATTTGATAGAGGATTTGTAACCTACTCTAATCAAGCCAAGATAGATTGCCTGGGTGTAAACGCGACCACACTTGAAAGCTTCGGAGCCGTTAGTGAAGAAACAGCAGTAGAGATGGCTTTGGGCGCTTTGAAAAACAGCGACGCCAGTATTGCGTTATCAGTTACAGGCGTTGCTGGACCGGGTGGAGGTTCAAAACAAAAACCCGTCGGCATTGTATATTTTGGCCTTGCCGGGAAAAATTTTGAAGAAGTAAAAACGTTCCAGAAGCACTTTTCCGGTGACCGCAATGAAATAAGGTCACAAGCTACGCGTTTTGCACTATTACTTTTACAAAACGAGGTTTAAAAGGTTTCCATGGATATTATTAAAAACAGTTCAATCAGGTTTCAAAATACGCATGTCACTTGGCAATCTTTTTTACTTGCCATTTTTGCCGTTTTGTCCCCCAGAGCTATTGGAACAATCTTTCCGTTGCTCTGTCTGATAGCTGCTCTTCCTTTTTTAAGAAAGCTTTCTTTTAAAGAATATTTCGGCCTTTTTGCCCCTGCTATCATAATTTCGGCAATTGCCGCGCTTAGTGTTTTTTGGTCGATTTCACCCGATGACTCTCTTGAAAGAGTTGTAAAGACATTACCGTTGTTATTTTTGATTAGCCTTATTCCTTTGGGATTTTATAATTATGAAACGCACTTCGACAGCAAAAGGCTTTTAAGGCTGTCCGCCTACATATTAACTTGCGCTTTTCTGCTGATTGGTATGGATTTTCTACTGAACGGGCGTATTTACCTACTGTTACATGGCGAAGAATATACTGGTTATTTTAACAGAAGCAATTATAACAGAAGCCTTGTTTCGCTCTTTTTACTCTCCTTGCCGACCTTATATTTTTTACAGACATTAAACCTTAAAAGGTATTTCTTCTCTTTGTCAGGATGTATATTTTTACTTGCACTACTGAGTGAAAGCCAATCTTTGCAAATTGGACTAATGGTATTTTTTACAGCTTTTTTATTAAGCCACATCAAACTTCCCTGGCTTTACATTTTGGCAGCGGGCATTAGCATAATTGTTATCGCGCTACCTTGGTTTATGCCCTATCTTTATGAGGCAAACCCAACATTTTTGAAAAACTATATCTCTAGTGCGTACCCTTTACAAAGGATTGAAATTTGGTCGAATGTGTCAATTATGATTCAAGAAAAGCCTTGGATAGGACATGGAATTGAAACACTTAGATCTGTGACTTTTCCTACTTCGCTCAAGTATTTAAAAGACGATACTGTACTTCATTCTCATAATATTTACCTTCAAATTTGGTATGAGTTCGGAGCACTCGGTATATTAGTCTTTCTGGGACTTTTCTGGGCAGGTGTGATGAAGATAGCTTCACTTGGCAAGAGCATCTCAACCCGTCTTTTCTTCTGCCTGTTGGCACCTGCTATTTTGATCAGTATGGTATCTTATGGTCTGTGGCAAGCTTGGTATCTGGTTGTAAATAGCTATGCTATCATTCTTGCTTATCAGCTTTGCCGTAAAGTTCAGCGGCACGATTTTCAAAAGAGCTAACCATTCTCTTTACAACCTCATTAAAAAAGCCGGTTGCAAGTTTTTGCAGAAAAACATTCTGAAATTCAAATTCTACTGAAAAGTGGATAACGCATGTGTTATCGCCCATATCTTCAAACTTCCACCGATTTTGTAAATGTTTTAAAGGCCCTTTTTGATATTCAATGTAAATACAGTCTGGTCTTTCCAAAACAACTTTAGAGGAAAACCTCTCTCTAAACATTTTATAGCCGATCACCAAATCCGCATAGAAAACATCCGGCCCATCCCATTTTTTTATGCGGGACGCCACGCACCAGGGAGCAAAATCTTTATAAGTGTCTACCGAAGCCACAAGATCAAACATTTGAGCCTGCGAATACGGAACGTGCCTTTTTTCTATATGTTGGAGCATGCCTCTATTCGGCTACTTGTGTAGCCATTTTTGCCTCACGGGCAGCTTTTAGCCGAGCAAAATCATCGCCCGCATGATATGAAGATCGCGTTAAAGGCGTAGCTGATACCATAAGGAAACCTTTGGCTTTAGCCATGCGCTCTAACTGTTTGAATTCATCCGGCGTCCAGAACCTGTCAACTGGCGCATGTTTTGGTGTTGGCTGAAGGTATTGACCTATAGTTATGAAATCAATTTTAGCGGCACGCATGTCATCCATAACTTGCGCAACCTCTTCTTTTGTTTCTCCAAGACCAACCATCAACCCAGACTTTGTAAACATCATAGGATCAATATCCTTAACCCTTTCAAGAAGCCTTAATGAGCGGAAATAACGCGCGCCTGGACGAATGGTCGGATACAGGCGTGGTACAGTTTCAAGGTTGTGATTGAAAACATCCGGTTTGGCATTGGCAACTGCATCAATCGCATTGAAATCTCCTTTAAAGTCACCCGGCAGGATTTCAACAGTGGTACCCGGTGATTTAAAGCGAATGGCTTCAATTGTTTTGACCCAATGGCGCGCTCCGCCATCTTGAAGATCATCACGATCAACTGAAGTAATAACTACGTGTTCCAGACCCATTTTCTCAACAGCGACGCCAACCCTCAAGGGTTCCATTTTATCCAGCTCGTCAGGTTTACCTGTTGCAACATTGCAGAAAGAACAGGCGCGCGTGCAGATTTCGCCCATAACCATGAAAGTCGCATGCTTCTTTTCCCAGCACTCACCTATATTCGGGCACCCCGCCTCTTCACAAACAGTGGTCAGCTTTAACCCCTGTACAAGATTTTTGGTTTCCTTATAAGTTTTGCCAACAGGTGCCTTGGCACGAATCCACTCCGGCTTACGGCCCATTGGACGATCGGGGTTCTTTTGTTTTTCTGGATGGCGTTTTGTACGGTCCAGCAATTCAGTATTGTAGGTCATAAAAACACAATATAAACATTTGTAAGAAATTTCATCCCTTTTTTATTGTTTTTCGATTGACATATATATAGGCTCGCCAATAAGTGGAGCGAAAGGAATTTACTATGGCTTATGATGATAACGACAAAAAAGAAATAACGAATTTATGGTCTTTCGTAGAACGTGCCTCACACAATGGATGGGTAAGGTTTTGCAGTGCCGCTTTCCTACTGGGTGCGACAATGGCCTCATGCACGGCCATGGACAACTATGCAGATTCCATAGATTCACATACCGAACCTGTACCCGACTGTTCTGAAGAAACATCCAAAACGTTTTCCATGAACGGCAATTTATATCAGATCGATTGCTTACCTAAATAGTTTGGACGTCCTTTTCGGAACTGTTTTTATACCAGTCTGTTAGCACTATAAGTAAGTTTTAAGGAAGGATCTTATTATGCCTGAATCGAAGAAGTGCGAAAAAGACGAAGATTGTAAAGATGTCGATAAGACACATGCACCTGTGAAAGAGCAAAGCAAAAAAGTGGATGAAGAATCTGACGAGAGTTTTCCCGCCAGTGATCCCCCTGCCAATTACTAATTAAATCTAAAAATGAATCGCCTTACCATAGGCATCCAAGACACTTTCATGCATCATTTCTGACAGGGTCGGGTGTGGAAACACTGTATGCATGAACTCAGCCTCGGTTGCTTCAAGCGTTTTTCCAACAACAAACCCTTGAATAAGCTCTGTCACCTCCGCACCTATCATGTGTGCACCAAGTAATTCACCTGTTTTTTTATCAAAAATAGTTTTGACAAGCCCTTCCGGCTCACCAAGGGCAATGGCCTTTCCATTTCCGATAAACGGGAAACGTCCTACCTTAATATCATGGCCAGCATCCTTTGCAGCCTTTTCTGTAAGTCCAACTGATGCGACTTGCGGATGACAATAAGTACAGCCCGGTATATTTGTTTTTACCATTGGGTGCACATCTTTCTCACCAGCAATTTTTTCAATACAGATAATGCCTTCATGACTTGCTTTATGAGCTAGCCAGGGTGGAGATACAACATCGCCAATGGCGTAGACACCTTTTTCATCTGTACGCCCGTATTCGTCGACTGTTATGTGACCACGATCGGTTTTGACCTTCGTTTTCTCAAGGCCAATATTTTCTGTGTTACCAACAATACCAACGGCAGATATGACATGAGTAAAGTCTTGCTTTTCAACCTTACCCCCCATTTCAATATGCGCTGTTACTGTATCCTTCCCTTTGTCCAGCTTGGTAACCTTCGCACCAGTAAGAATTTTCATGCCTTGCTTTTCAAATGATTTACGTGCCATTGTCGAAATTTCTTCATCTTCAACGGGTAATACGCGGTCCATTAACTCAACAACTGTTACCTCTGCCCCCAAAGTTTTATAAAACGACGCAAATTCGATACCGATTGCGCCCGAACCAACAACAAGGAGTTTTTTCGGCATGACATCAGGCACCATAGCTTCTTTATAAGACCAGACAAATTTACCATCCGGCTCAAGACCGGGTAAAACCCTCGCACGCGCTCCAGTGGCCAAAACAATGTGTTTCGCGGATAATGTGTCGGTTTTCTTACCATCTTTTTCCAAGGCAATTTTGCCATTGCCTTCCAGTTTGCCGAAAGCATCAAAAACAGTAACTTTGTTCTTTTTCAAAAGATGACCGATACCACCTGAAAGCTGTTTTGCAACCCCTCTTGAGCGCTCAACTATTTTCTTAAGGTCGAACTCTAATCCACTGATTTTAAGTCCAAATGACTCCGCGTTATGTGCGAGGTGAAAGACCTCTGAGGAACGAAGAAGCGCCTTAGTCGGGATACACCCCCAATTAAGACAAATTCCGCCAAGATGGTTTGCTTCCACAACAGCCACTTTCATCTTTAACTGAGCTGCACGGATAGCAGCAACATAGCCGCCCGGCCCTCCGCCTATAACAACGACATCGAAATTCTTGGTATCTGACATATATATGTTTTTCTAAATAGGTAAATAGGGTTGGTTAATTCTGATACGTTCTTTTTACAGCAAA
>NZVS01000059.1 GCA_002701555.1 Alphaproteobacteria bacterium
GGCGAAGCCATAGCGATTGATATGGATGTAACGAATGAAAAGGCTGTGAATAAAGGTTTTGAGAAAATCCATAAAGAATGGGGGCGTATTGACACAATGATAAGCAATGCAGGTATCCAGATTATTCATCCCATAGAGGATTTCCCATTTGAGGAGTGGAAGAAAATGCTGGCTATTCATTTGGACGGCGCATTCTTATGTACCAAAGCGGCTGTCAAATATATGTATCCTCAAGAATCGGGCTGTCTTATTTACATGGGGTCTGTTCACTCGCACGAAGCTTCCCCCTTGAAAACTGCCTATGTGACCGCAAAACACGGTCTTATCGGCCTGTCTAAGGTTATGGCCAAGGAAGGCGCAAAACATGGTGTGCGCTCAAATGTTATATGCCCCGGATTTGTGAAAACTCCTTTGGTTGAAAAACAAATCCCCGAACAGGCACGAGACCTTGGCATTTCTGAAAAAGAAGTCGTTGAAAACATTATGCTTGGCGGAACAGTTGATAAGGAATTCACTACAATGCAGGATGTCGCAGATCTCGCCGTCTTTCTTGCAGGGTTTAAAACGAATGCCTTAACAGGTCAGTCTGTGATTATCAGTCACGGCTGGCGAATGGAATAAGTTGAGATTTTATCCCTAGGCGTTAAGCTCCAATGCTGGTTGTGGCTGGCGTTCTTGCAATGCAGGGTTGGAATCTGCATATACTGGCCGCACATCCTGAGAAGGTGTTGCCGGATCTGCCTGAGGAGTAAACTCACGTCTAAGCCCGGGCTCTTGCTCTTGTACAACCGCAGAGTTATTATGCCCCCTTCTGTAACCGCTCTCTGAAATTTGCATCTGGCCTTCAATACCATTCCAAACCTCCATAGGCATTCTAACCTCTTGGCCTTCAAGGGTGATAACTACACTATTCGTATTATCCAATGCGCCACCTCTCCATTCAGGCGCTTCAAAACCACCACGTTCTTCACGAACATCCCTGACAGCATGTTTTAATTCGTTCACATAGTCTCGTATGCCCTCCGGATTAGAACTTCCACGCCAGTCATTCTTACTATCCATTTTGTCCAGACCATCATGAAGATCATCCAATTGAAAACGGTTAATAGCACCATCAGGCAATCTGACGGTTGTTGTCATATATTGTTCTTTTGTGTCAGTAGTAAAACTATCAGGGTCACCAGTGAAAGCCGCTCTTGTTTCCGCTGGCGAATAATCCCGCGGGCGATAATTGTCTCGGTTTAATGTTCTTTCTATCCGGTTATGTGCAGAAGGATGAAATACGATTGAACCATCATCAAGCCCGCCCATTACTTGAGCTACATTGGTATCAGTGATCTGGAAAACAGTAGATTCACCTGTAACCTCTGATCTTGAAACAAGTACATAAGCATTAGCTTCATCCGAATAGGCCAGAATATTTTGAGGTGCCTGTTCACTTGCGGCTTGTCTTGCCGCGATATCAGAAACTTCATTAACGATTTTAGCTCTTGTCACTATAAACTCATCGGCAAGTCCGTATGGGTTTTCGTCGACCTCCGCTACTACTGGCGCAGTTGGCGGTGCTGCCTGAAGCTGAACTCCTGTTGCCGGCGCAATGACATTGCGGGTATGAGAGTTTTCAACAGTGATGCGGCTATCAGTTTGAAGACCATCAGGCGCTGTTCTTATATCCAGGCCCTGCTGGCGTGCCAGTGAATTCATAACTATCTGCGCATCCAATGTACTTGCATCAACCGCAGAATAATCAGTATCGCCGTTCAGAACGCCAACTGCTGCTTCCCTGAGATTATCAAGCTCATTCTCCTGCATATAGCTATAAACGGCGATGAAATCTTCTTGCGCGTCACCTGTAATTTCTATGCCTTTCCCAGCAGCATATTCGTTCATAGCTGCTTGTGTCAAAGGTCCAAACTTGCCATCAGTCTCAAGTCCAGCCCCATTTAGAAGGTTAAGACTGGATTGTATGGTCGCAATACCTGTCATACTTGTGACATTGCGAAGCCCGCGGCTTGTAAGAACGCCTCTTACACCATCCATTTCGATAGCTTCGGCCTCTGAAATACGGTCGCCTAAATGACGGTTTGCCCATGCGCCACCTGCAACCAATGACCCTTGTGACGCAGTGACATTTGTTTCAGATCCAACTTCATTTAAATAGTCTTTTTGAAAAGAGAGGTTTGTTTGTAAATTTTCATCGATTGATGAGAAAATGGCCTGTGCCTCCGATGGTTCAAAACTATCGCCCAGATCAGGAAGAAAATCATATCGCTCTCTGGCTGCATTATAAGCAGCCATAGTATTGTTACCAAAATCGCCATCTATCGTGCCTGGATTAAATCCCATAACCTTAAGAAAAGACTGTACAGATTTTACAGCTAACTCACCTTCTGGCAGCAATTGATCAGGTCTGGTCTTCATAACACACTCTCCAAAACATAATGTTTTTGTATTATGTAATCTTAACACAGAGTGGTTAAAGAAATGAATTTATACATCTAGGCCTTTGATTTTGTTTTGTAATTAGACAAAACAGCAAAAAGCCGAGATTCTTAATCTCGGCCCTTTTAGCAAAGTATATATTTAACAGCCGCAACCATCTTTAGATGTTTTGGTTGTAGAAGATCCTTTTGTGTTGGCTTTTTCTTTTAAATTATCCTTCTTAACGTCGGATTTATCGATTTCAGGCTTTTGTGGTTTGTTTTGCATGACACATCTCCTTTTTAAAATTGTCATGTTATACAAACTTATGATTGAGGGTAACGTTCCTGCCGCCGCATTTAAAATGTAACTTTTATAGCTAAATAAAGCCATAAAAGTGCTAGTGATATAAATCCAAGCAAGAATATTTTGTAACGATGGGGGATATAGTTGCTACCGGTATGTATATACATATGGATCCAACGGCTAATGACAAAAACCCAACACAAGATAACAACGGCCCAGCTATTTTGGTTTAGTAGTAATGCTGTTAAAACACCTACATAGAATAGAACGGGGATTTCAAACTGATTTACAAAATTATTATAAACCTTAAGAGCGTAATCAGGCCACGCAGAGTGGTTAGTAGCAATTTCACCCCAAGTAACGGCCTTATCGTCCAATGCTTTTTTACGAACCATGCCTAACCTGAAAAGGACGAACATAGTTAGGAAGACCTGTAAAAACATGGCCCAGAGAATAAGTTTTGTAGTAAGGGGTAGCATGACATACATACTACCCCTGAAATAATGCTATAAAAAGTATTATCTGTTATTAATCCAGATTAATATCACTCTTGTCAGTTACCGCGCCCACAACCGCACCGGTAGCCGCACCGACAGCCGCACCGGCCAATACAGGCCCACCGACGATCGCTGTACCCACTGCACCTGTTGCGCCACCTATCCCGGCTCCTGACAAGGCACGCTCTCCTCTTGTGTTGCCACATGCACTTAAAGTAATGGCTGCAGCCAAAAGTAATACTGGTAAAATAGTTTTCATAGTTTAATACTCCTTGAAATAAATAAGATTTTGACATTAACGCAATAACCACCGCAAGGTTCCCAAACATGAATGATAAAAGTGAAAAGAGAATTGAAGCACTTGAGCACAAGCTGAGTTATCAGGAGCGGCAGATTGAAGAATTAAGCGAGTTGGCAACCCAGCAATGGAAGGAAATAGAGGCTTTAAAACGCCGCTTGCAAAAAACGCATGAGGAAATAGAAAATTACATAGAAGAGGCGAGAGAAACGGCAGGTGAAAAAGGCCTAACGCCAACAGAACAAGCCGCGCGCGATAAACCGCCTCATTATTAATCCTGTAGCTTATTTATAATAGAGGTAATATTTTATCGAAGCCCTTTTTATTATCAAAGGTAAAAGTTGCTAAGATAGTATCTCCGTAGATTTTATGCGTTAAAGTGTATAAAATTTTTTCATCGCTGCAGCGCTCCTTAAGATTATTTTCTAATTCTCTAGAAACTACAAAAATCACATATTTATTTTCTCTTTCAATAATTGTGTTTAATGTAGCATTAGTGGGAAGAAACGTTTCGCCAGACACAGGTGGCTTAAAAGGGATATAAATTTTCGTTTTTAAAAAAAATAAAAAATATAAGATACTAAGTAAAAATATAACTATTCCAATTCCATTTAATTTTGTTGCTACCCCACCATGAGACGAACACGCCCCTTGTTTGCCTATATTTTGGGATGCCCATCCGTCGTTACAAATTGTGAAGGTAAAGAAAGAGGCTATAAATACACTGGTAAGATAAGCAAGAGCCATACATAAAATTTTCTTTTTAACTATTTTAGATAAATACGTGTATAGAGGAAAAGAAATTAGTAGTGTAAAAATGAAAACCATATCATTTAAAACAACTCTTGAAATAAAAATGGTGGACCTTAAGGGGTTTTCGCGGAAAAGCTTATTGGCTGATTTCGCTCACATCCAAGAAACAATACATTCCGCTGGTTTACAAATATAGGCCTTTTTTGGCGGTTTTTGCCAAATATTTCACTAAGCCAACAAACAGAAGAGTCTTAGACACCTAAAGAAGAGAGGAATATAATACTACTTATTAAACTTCAACCTGAAAGATCGTTTCTCTTATCTTGAGATAAGGAATCTTCAATATCAATTTCAATAAATTTTCTTTTGACGTACAGTGGTTATTATCACAAGTGTTTTAAAGAAAACTGTTTTCTTTTACTTCGAAATACAACCTTTTTACCTTATAAATGATAAAATAAATGATAATTCTCATAGTTTCACCTAAGTGTATTCAAAATGTCAGAGCTAGAAAAACATATTCCTCTTGATAGGCGTTTTAGAGACCTAACAAAAGAAGAGGAAGCTGAACCAAGCCTTCTTAGCCATATTAGCGGTTGGGAACACGCCGAAGGTAGCTCTTGGCAAGAACTGTTAGAAAGCGAAAGGCTCGTAATACTGGCTGAAGCAGGCTCTGGAAAAACAAAAGAAATGCTATTCCAAGTAGAGAACTTGCTACGCCAAGGGCACATAGCTTTTTTTATACCCATTGAAGAGCTCGACAAGCAAGGTGTACGAGAATATCTAACCTCGGAACCCGGACACGCAGAACGATTTGATAACTGGTTGGAAAATTCAGCAGATCAACCTGCATGGTTCTTCCTCGATTCTGTTGACGAGTTAAAACTTGTGCAGGGGAAACTTGAGCGTGCACTTGGCAAGATGACTAGTGCCTTGGGGCATAGCGCAGACCATGCAAGAATAATTGTGTCCTGTAGGCCTACAGATTGGCAGCCAATACAAGACATGGCCATGTTTCGTAAAAAACTACCAGAAAGCGCAGAACCGCCTCCTACTGAAAAAACAAAAGAAGAAATGTTTTTAGCACCCATTCGGCGTGAAAAAGAAGAAAAGCAAGAGGAAGAAAATAAACCTCTAAAATCTCGCTGTGTTATTCTTTTACCATTAAATAAAAAGCGTATTGAAATCTATGCAAAAGCTAGAGGAGTTAAAAATTCCAAAGAGTTTCTAGAAGAAATAGAACAAAAAGAAGCGTGGACATTTGCAAGGCGCCCGCTAGATCTCCAGTATTTAGTGAATATGTGGAATTGCTCTGAGAAACTTGGAACACTCCAACAACAACACGAAAATAGCATTAAAAACTCTTTAAAGGATAACCCTGAAAGACCAGATAACGGCGTCCTTTCCGGTGACAAGGCGCGTGATGGTGTGGAACGCTTAGCTCTGGCCATGACATTAACTAAGAAAAGAACCATTCGATCCCCTGAACAAAGTACAGAAACGCCTAATCCCACATCTTTAGATGCTTCAGAAGTTCTAACAGGATGGACAGAGGCGGAAGTCAAAGCATTGCTAAGACGTTCTATCTTCGACCCAGCAACATACGGACGTGTACGATTTCACCATCGCAGCATCCAAGAATATTTAGCAGCAAGCAGACTATCTCGTTTAAAAGAAAAAAACCTAACGAAAAGACAATTGAACAATTTGCTATTTGCAGAAACGTATGGAGAAAAAGTTGTTATACCTACCATGCAAGCTATCGCAGCATGGCTTAGCATTTGGAACAAAGATGTTTGCCGCGAAATTTTAAAACGTGAGCCAGAAATTTTGATTTTGCATGGCGACCCAGAATCTTTATCCGTAGAAGTCAGGTCTGAACTGATTAAAAAATATGTAGAAGCATACAGCCAAGGCGGTTGGCGGGGCTTAGGAATGCCTGTTGGAGAAGTTCAGCGTCTTGCCCATACCGATTTAGCATCAATTATACACACATATCTACAACAAAGACACGAGAATGAAGAAGTAACTGAGTTCCTACTCAAGCTAGTATGGCTAGGCGGAATACAAGATTGTGCAGGTGATGCTTATAACGCAGCCATGGACGAAAGTTTAGGAACATACTCACGTACCTTAGCAATCAAAGCATTAGATGCATGCGATAAAAGTGATCTACTCCGCATGATTGCAGAAGATATTCTTGCCGATAAAGACCGCTGGGAAGGCAAAATAATACATTCCGTCATAGAGAATCTATATCCCAGGATAATATCGACAGAAGAGCTCGGGCAGCTAATATCAAGGACACCAGAACCTACAAAAACAACAGGCGGATTTTCATGGGCGTTGTATGATATGCTAAAAACACCTATAGAAAGCGATGCCTTAGAAACTGAACTTACGAACTTACTTACAAACCTTATTTGGGATGGACGAGAGGACTCAACATGGTATTCACCGTCTAGTAGTTTTGGATATCTTTGTGCTTCACTAGCTCGGCTTTGCAAAAAACAAATTAAAAAAGCCGGCTCAATACCATCTGCGTTAATACGTCCATGTATTATTGCTAACAGATTTCACGGTGACCACTATTCTGCCCGAGACGAACTAAAACAAATAAGAGGAGAGTTTTTGAAAGACTCCTCTATTAGAGAAGCTACATTTTGGACAGAGCTGGATACGATTGATGCTATTTCAAGCGATGAAAGAAGTAGCCACCGTATGTATCACGCCTTACACGATGGGCTTATAACTAGCTTTCAGGATGACGACTGGAATTGGCTCCTAACAGCTTTAAAGGATAGAAATCATCCTGAAAAAAGAGAAGTCGCTCTTCATGGACTAATATCATTATGGTGTGCAAGTGGGCGCTCAGATTTTGATCTTAATACCTTAGAAAAGGCGGTTCAAAAAGATCCCGAGCTAAAAGAAGCTCTCTCAGAACGAAGTAAGCCTATACCTGCTGATCCAGAAGAAGAGAAATGGAAAAAAAAACATCAAGAGCGTATTGAGAGACAAGAAGAGAAGCAAAAAGAAATTGAAAAATCGTGGTTAGACTGGAAAGCAGAAGCTGAGAATGATCCTGACAAAATATTTAAAGGCGAAACCGGCAATCAATCAATGTGGACACTGATAAAGTGGCTAAGATATTCTGCCGAGAACACAGGTTTAACACTTAAAAATTGGCCTCTTATTCGTCAAATAATGAGTGATAAAATCGGCGATCCCTTTGAAAATAAGCTTAGAGCTTACTGGAGAGGAAATGTTCCGCCCATTCGGTCGAGACGCGATATCGAAAAAAGGAACACGATTTTTCTTTCACAGTATGCTGGATTAACGGGATTACACATTGAATCGAGTAACCCAGCGTGGATGAAAAATCTTTCTAATAAAGAAATCACACGTGCTGCCGAATGGGGACTAGTAGATTTAAATGGAATGCCTGATTGGTTTTCCAATTTGGCAGAAAAATACCCAGATGCTGTTACCCAGGTATTGAAGACCGAACTTGAAGCGGAATTGACTGGGAAAGATACTGTTAAATATCCACATACGTTAAATTCTATCGAATACGGTTCTGACACTCTCAAAACTCTAGTTACTCCATATTTAAAAGGCTTAGTATGCCAATGGCCACAAGATATACTTGAAGAAAAACGAACTGAAAAGAACATACACTTACAAGCCATACTTTCAATCATTATAAGTGTAAACTCAAATGACGAAAGTATAGCAAGTCTGTGTGAGAATAGATTTTTAAACTCGCCTAATGATAACGCAGCAGCTATTTGGCTTAATGGTTTATGCGCTTGCGATTTAAAAAAAGGTCTCAAAGCTTTAAGATTTGCGCTGAAAGCTGTTCCTGAAAAAGAAAAACAAACCAGAACCGTCGAGTGGTTTGGCAGGATATTCAATGATAAAAGCCTTGATACAATATATGTGGATGTAGAAGCGGATACTCATACTTTAGTTACTCTTACGGAACTTGCTTACCAAGAAATCAAAGTTGAGGATGATATTCATCATGAGGGAGTCTTCAGCCCCGGTGATAGAGATTATGCAGAACGTGCAAGAAACAAAGTATTTAACTCTTTAATAAATAAATCTGGGGTGGAAGCGTATGATGCCCTAATCCAGCTCTCAGACAAGCCAACATTTTCTCATATTTCGGACAGAATGAAAGTTTTAGCCAGACAACGTGCAGCTAAAGACAGTGATCTTAAAATATTCTCTATTGAAGATTATAGAGAATGGGAAAAGAAATATGAACTAAAACCACAGAATAGAGATGATCTTTTCGAAATTATGATGGGACGCCTTGATGATATAGAGCATGATATTTTACATCATGATTTCACATACAGACAGATGCTCTGCAATATAAAAAATGAAGCCGATATGCAAGTAATTCTCGCGGACAAAATGCAAGATAGCGCCAGAGGTTATTACGAAGTTGTAAAAGAAAACGAAGTAGCGGATAAAAATAAACCCGATATTAGTCTTCTAGCAAGAAAGGCTGGAAGAAGTGTCATAGAAATTAAGATTGGCGACAACCAATACTCTGTTAGAGATTTAGAAAACAGTATAGAAAAGCAATTGGTTGGAAAATATTTGCGCCACGATAACTGTACGGCGGGAGTCTTGCTTGTAACTTATGCTGGGAGAGAAGGCTTCCAAAACACAGAATCAAAACAATCGATGACTTTTGATAAAGTTATAACGCATCTTCAAAACTTCGCTAACGATATTGAAGCTAGAGAGCACGGCAGGGTTAGGCTTGCTGTAAAAGGTTTAGATTTAACAAAACCAATATCTTAGAGATAAGACAATAATATTGCTAAATTGTTTTTGCCTTATTTGCCAATAACCCGCATAGTGACTGTGGGTTGGTTTTGTTTAACCAATCTGGGGCTTAGTAACCTCAAATCGCAAGCGGTATATGACACTGCCGGAAATGTGTCGCTACTCAGTCTATGGCTGGGTGGCGATGTCATGTCCAAGGTTTTCCTAAAAGCATCGCGCCGTTTCTTGCGATACGGTTACTAACACCCAGTCACCAGCCTAGCGGTTGGTGGCTTTTGTTTTACATACGAAAGGAAACGAAAATGGCCGACAATACAAAGTTAAAAGATTGTCCAACTTGTGGAAAAGAAATAGCAACAACTGCAAAAGTTTGCCCTCATTGCGGGGCTAAAAACAAGAACTTTAAAAAAGAATTGTGGTGGAGAATACCCCTTGCATGTTTTCTTGCCTTAATAACTTTGGGTATTTTTGGAAAAGCAAGTGTTCCTACCTGTGACTCTGAAACGGGAATAAATAATGCGAAAAGAGCCTTTGACACTAATCAAATGTTTAAACTTGGTTATAAGCTTGAGGACTTTGGTAATATCGAAGAAGTGTCATATGACGATGTTTACGAAGAACGAGTTTGTTCTGCTAAAGCTTACACAGATAGAGGGGAAATTGGTGTGCTTTACAGTTTTAAGATGCGGGACAATGGTGAATATTTGATACAAATTAGACCAGATTTGTCATCCAAATAGATGTGTTTTCTAGTTGATGTCATCTGTCAATATTGCTTGTGCAATATTGATCTAATGTAGAAGATGAAATTAGGCTGTATCTTTTCTTTTAGGCTTTCCCCGACTTGTTTTTGAGGTGTGACCCAAAACTCACGCCTCAGAAACGCCTACCACGCGTTCTAAGGCTTACCCCGCCCCCGCCGCAAGCCAAGTTACATTGGAACGTGTCCTAACGGCTTTCAGGCCAAAAGCCGTCTCCTACTAATTAAAATCTTGTTTAATATATTGGCTAATGACCCGCCCCAAAGATAAGATGTTCTTATCTCTTATCATTATCTTTTCTATATCTGTTGAATCTTTGAAGGATGACATCCAGCTTTTCTGCATTTCTTGGAAAGCCTCTTCTATTTCAGAAATTTCGTTTATTTCTTTACCCATCTGTTTTAAAAGGGAATTAGATATACTTGACTTCCATGTTTTAAGGTATTCCATAGCTTCTTCTTGTGAATTAATAACCATTATATCTCTCCTTGCATCTGATCTTATATTTTACAAAATATTTACTAAAGTTTTTAACTAAAACAATCTTAAGCTTGAAAAACTAAAGCTTTAAATTTGAGATAGGATTATGCCATTTTAGGAAAAGTCATAATCGTAAGAAAGAGTTTTGATGAAAAGCTATCAAAAAAAAGTTATTGATAAATATTTAGAAGGTGAACAAATACCGTCTAAACTATATTACCTAGATAATATCTTAGATTCTGAGGAGTTATGCATAAGTTTTTTTGCAGAAATGCAATTGGGAGAAGACTTACATTGTCCATACTGCACAAAGATGTTGAGTAGGCGCTATAGAATACCTAAACTGCGCCAACAGAAAAAAAATCCATATCTCTTTAAATGCTCAAATTGCAAAAGCGATTACAGGCCAAGAGCTAAAACTATTTTCAAAAGATTTCGAACTCCAATAAATATACTTTTATTCATGTATTATGAATATGAAAAACCTAAGACTAAAGAGACGTATTTAAGTGACAAGGTTTATGAAAGATATAGGAAACGAATCCCTAAAACTACCATTACAAACTTTATACTGAGAATGAACGAATTCGACAGTTTAGTTGATGAAAACTATGATAAGGAACTAAGTTTGGCGTTAAGCGAGTTACCACCCATTCATAACTACGTGCAAATTAGTAATCACTATCCAGTTGTTCGAACCATTGATTTTTTATTAACAAATGGTGGGCGTTAACTTTAGTTTTACTGTATCCGAACTATCCGGAAAATCTGACTAATGGGGTCTATAAACAAGGCTGGAAGTAGTTTTTAATGTTTTATGAAGTTGCTTTAAAGGTAAAAGCAGCATAAACATTTAAAATAAAGAACCACCTTGACCACATCATTTAAAAATCAAAAGCAAGCAAAAGATATAGATCAAGATCGAGTATCTGAAGCAATTGAGGAAATTTGCATTGATGTATTAAGGGACTTCTTAGAAAGAGTTAAACATGAATAAACTTATTAACAGTATAGTTTTAACCAACGTTAGTTCACAAGAGTACTATATTAGATCAACAAATCGTAGTGGCTTATGTTCAAAAGAAATTGAAACTACCAAAACCTGTGAAGATAAAGGATTTGATATCAAGAAACATTTCGTTATGAGCGAAAGAGGTAGGTTTGGTTTTCCAAGTGTAAGTATATATTTGAATATACTGGAATTTGTAAAAACAAATCATATAAGCATTGTGATCATGGACGATCTTAAATTCCATATTGAGAATATGCATTCAGCAATTCTTATTACGCTTAAAGAGAGTTCCAAACTTTTTGATATCAATAATCTTCCAGACAATCTATTTGGCAGAGATAGTGACCCTCAACTTGACTTGTTTGAAGACTAGAAAAACTTTTTGTCATAATTTTTTATTTGGGCAATCATTAGTGGAGCGCCCTTCGCGCTTTACTAAGCCAAATAAAAGAAAGGACGAAAATGTTTATCTGTATTTATTGCAGGGTTAATTCTAATGGCAGAAAGATTGCAAGGTCTGATACACACAACTCCCAAGCTAAGAGATGTAATGACTGGCTGGCCAAGTACGGGCTTAAAAGCTCGAAACGCTTTTGTGATGACGGTGAATTTATTGCACCTTGTTATCTCCCCGCCTTTAGGAGTTTGATTGAGAAACTCAGACATTCAAAAGAATATCCAAAAATTATTCTCATAGACCACATAGGCCGACTGGGAAAAACAGAGGAATGCAGGCGAAATGCCATAGAGCTTCTCACCGACCAACACGCAATACTGATAGACATTCACCGCCCTTCTCAAGAAGGGCTTTTTTATATGGACATTTTGAAAGAGAAAGAAGAAATAAAATGATAGATAACTTTACAGCCACAGCCGTAATTTATGTCAGGGTAAGCACTGACCGACAGCTTTTGAGGGGTAATGGCTTACAATCACAAGAAACTCGATGCAGAGCTTTCTGTGTAAGCAAACAATATTATGTTGCGAAGGTATTCTCTGACGGTGGTTTCAGCGGTAAATTATATGAACGTCCCGCCTATCTAGAAATGCTTAAATTTATTGATAACCAAAATGATGATGTTGTGGTGGTTTGTGACAACATAGACCGCTTATCAAGGGATGTAGAGGCAGGCACTAAAATCATTCGTGATTTAGAGAGTAGAGGAGCAAGGTTAGAGGGACCAAGCTTTCAATACGAAAACAGTCCTGAAGGTAAGGTTATGTATAATCTTCAACTCACCCTTGGCCAATACCACCGTGAATCAAATGCTCGACAAGTTAAAAATAGAATAAAAGCAAGACTTGAAAATGGTTACCGTAGTGTCGGAGGTTGTGTAGTTGGCTATAAGCCAACTGACAAAAGCGGACTGCATGAGCCTTATGAGCCTGTTGCAGGAGTTATTAAAGAAATTCTGGAAGGTTATGCTACAGGACGTTTTAATAGCTATACAGATATGGCCAGACATTTAAATGGTTTCAATTTCCCTAGGCGAAAAGATGAACATCGAAAAGAAAAGTCACTTAAAACCCAGCGTAAGCATATCCGGTTGAATGGGGAGAAAGTTAAAATTCAAATATTGGGTAACGCTCCCTACTATGCTGGGTATATAGAAAATGATGCTTTGGAAGTTACGCGCAGGAAAGGACACCACCAAGCCATCATCTCTGTTAAAACCATGACTGATATAGAAAAACGATTGAGAGGCGAAAAACTTCCTGTCTATCGTAAGAATCTGAATCAGCATTTTCCATTAAAGAATTTCATTAAGTGTAGTGAATGTGACAACCCTATGAAAGCCTCTTTCTGCGGTGGTCGGCATAAAGAATACGGATATTATTATTGTTACGCGCCTGACTGCTCTCTAAAGAACAAGA
>NZVS01000060.1 GCA_002701555.1 Alphaproteobacteria bacterium
CCGAAAGTAATTATGCATCAGGAAGTCGCCCCCCTAGCCGAGCAGGTACAAAAGTATAATCCGGACGCGGATCTTGCTCCCGTTGAGGCGGTCTATCACTATGCGAAAGAAAAGCACGACGGACAAATGCGCTCTTCTGGTGAACCCTATTACACTCACCCTCTTGAAGTCGCAGGCATACTTGCAGACATGCGCATGGATCCGTCCACTATTGTTACGGCTATTTTGCACGACACTATAGAAGATACGGATGCAACTTTTGAGGATATAAAAGAAAATTTCGGCGAAGAAGTTGCCACACTTGTTAACGGTGTTAGTAAGTTAACTCGTATTGAAAGCCAAACCGTTGAAGGAAAACAGGCAGAAAATTTCCGTAAGCTTGTTCTTGCGATGTCAGAAGATATTCGCGTGTTATTGGTTAAATTGGCCGACAGGCTTCACAATATGCGTACGCTTCATCATATTGGCAAGCCTGAAAAGCGTAAAAGAATTGCACGCGAAACCCTTGAAATATATGTCCCGCTTGCAGAGCGTATTGGTATTCATAAATTAAAGAGTGAATTGGAAGACCTTGCCTTTTCCTATCTTAACCCAGAAGCGCGTGAAAGTATTTCAAATCGCTTGTCTTATTTGCGCAGTGAAGGTAACGACCTCGTTGATAATATTATCAACGAGCTTAGTGGTTTGATGAGTGAGTCCGGAATTGATGCACAAGTCACAGGACGTGAAAAAACCCGCTATTCCATATGGCGTAAAATGCAGCGTAAAAATGTGTCTTTTGAACAATTATCAGACATCATGGCTTTCCGTATCGTTGTTGAAAACGTGTCCGAATGTTATCACGCTCTTGGTATTTTACATTCTAAATACCCAACAGTCCCCGGACGTTTCAAGGATTTCATATCGACACCGAAACCAAACGGATATCGCTCAATTCATACAACATTGATAGGTCCGTCCTCGCAACGTATCGAGGTTCAGGTGAGAACTGTTTCGATGCATGAAGAAGCGGATCTGGGTGTGGCTGCACATTGGGCTTATAAGCAAAGTGATATGAACGCCGCCCTTAAGGATGCCAAAAAATATCGCTGGTTAAGGGAATTATTGGATATCATTGAACAGGAAGTGCGCCCTGAAGATTTCCTGGAAAATACCAAATTGGAGCTTTTCCAGGACATGGTTTATTCCTTCTCACCTAAAGGTGACCTTATGGAATTGCCAATGGGTGCAACACCAATAGATTTTGCCTATGCAATTCATTCCGATGTTGGAAGCCGCTGTGTAGGGGCAAAAATCAATGGGCGCATAGTACCGTTGTCTACAAAGTTAAATAATGGTGACCAAGTTGAGATCATTACATCCAAAACGCAAAACCCTTCTCCGGCTTGGGAAAGGTTTGTGGTTACAGGCAAGGCAAAATCACACATAAGACGTTTTGTGCGTCAGCAACAGCGTGATGAATATATTGCCCTCGGTAAGGCTATGCTTCAGAAGATATATAAAAATGAAGGATATGATTTTGCTGAGAAAGGAGTTTCCGGCGTTGTTTCCCAATTTAAACAGATGGAAAATAGTGATGATATCTATGCAGGTATAGGGTCGGGAAACTTAAACGCACGGGACGTTTTTAAAGCCATATTCCCGGCACATAAATCAGAGCCGTCAGGGCAAAAAATTGATGAGAATTCGTCCGAATTTCAAGGTAAAAAGAAAAAATCAGCTGACTCCTCTGTTCCTATTAAAGGACTTATTCCCGGAATGGCAATGCATTTTGCGCGGTGTTGTCACCCGATACCCGGTGACAGGATTGTAGGTATTGTAACAACCGGTAAGGGTGTAACAATCCATACAATTGATTGCGAGACACTTGAACAGTTTGCAGATACGCCCGAGCGTTGGCTTGATGTATCATGGGGAAATGAGGATGTAACCGAAAGCCATATAGGCCGATTGACCATAACAATAGCAAACGAGCCTGGTGCGTTGGGGACATTGTCAACTGTGATAGCCAAGAATGGTGGCAATATAACAAATTTGAAAATTACGAACAGGGCACTAGACTTTTGGGATATGCTTGTTGATGTTTATGTGCAAGATACCAAGCATTTGAACAACCTTATGGCGGCATTACGGGCCACACCCGAAGTCGTAGAGGCTGAACGAGCACGCAGTAGATAGGATTTTAACGCAAAAAAATGTTTTCCCGCCGCCATCCAAAACCAGTATTTAAGAAGATTGCAGATGCGGTCTGGCCTAGAATGGGTTGGAAAAGGACTTTCAGATACGCTAATTATCGCCTTGGAAGGCTAACGGCTTCGACGCATTCGCTGGCAGGTGGGTTTGCGACAGGCGCGGCTATTTCATTTTTACCGTTACCCGGCACACATATTCTTCAGGCCGTTTTTATATCTTATATTTTCCGTTTTAATAAGAGTTCTGCATTTTTGGGAACGGCGGCAGGCAATCCATGGACTTTTGCATTTATGTGGTACCTGTCTTACCAAGCGGGTGAGATGTTCATCCATTTTTTTGATGACCGGAAACTTCATGCAATGCCACCCATGAGCGATATGTCAGCTTTCTGGGATGTTCTTCTTGAGCACCCTTTGATGCTTCTTCTTCCTTGGACAGTGGGTGGATATATATGTGCGGCGATTACCTGGCCTTTTTTCTACTGGATGTTCTACGGAATGATTTCCAACGCTCGTGCCGCACGCCTGAAACTCAAGCTCTCACGAGCTAGAAAAACAGCCCTTGATATTACCGAACCAAAAGAACCTATAGAAACGAAGGATCCCAAATCATGATTATCGGTATTGGGCACGACATTGTTGATATAAGGCGTATAGAAAAAGCTATTGCTAAATATCCTGAAAAATTCATGGCAAAATATTTTTCAAAAGAAGAATCTGAACTTGCTTCTTCAAGGGATAATATCGGTCAAATGGCTGCAACGCTTGCAAAAAGATTTGCGGCTAAGGAGGCCGCTGCCAAAGCATTGGGAACCGGGTTCAGGGAAGGGCTTTATTTAAAGGATATTTGCGTTACTTCTGATAGTGACGGGCGCCCTGAGCTTGTTTTTTTCAATAAGGCACAAGATATTCTGAAACGCCTGACACCTGTTGGTGAAAAAAGTAAAATATTTTTGTCTCTAAGTGATGAGCCACCTTTTGCCAGTGCATATGTCATCATTGAGTCCTTGCCGATGGGCGGCTAATCCTATAGAAAGTTTTTTAAGATGAGTAAAAGTATAAAAACAGAAAAATCTTCACAATCTTCTGCTGATGGTGCCGTTGAAGAGCCGGCTAAAAACAATGAAGATTGGGGTGAATTAATGCGCACTGCATTTGTGGCCTTGCTACTAGCGTTAGTTATTCGCACATTTTTATTCGAACCTTTTAACATTCCTTCAGGTTCTATGATCCCGACCTTGCAGGTAGGTGATTACCTTTTTGTTTCCAAATATTCTTACGGATACAGCAAACACTCATTCCCGATGGGACTTGGCGGATTTGAAGGCCGCATTATGGCTGATACACCGCAACGTGGCGACGTAGCGGTTTTTAAGCTTCCGAGTAATACATCTGTTGATTATATAAAACGTGTTATAGGTCTTCCCGGCGATGAAATTCAGGTTCTAAACGGCAGACTTATTGTAAATGGTGAGCAAATCGACCGTGAAGAACTAGGCATGTCAGAGTATGATAGCGGCTACGGCTATATGTCGCGCGTTAATGAATATATTGAGACATTACCAGAAGGTATAATGCACACCATATACGAGGAAGATGATTATCAGCCCTTGGACAACACTATAAAATTTACCGTACCCGACGGGCATTACTTTATGATGGGCGACAACCGTGATAATTCACGCGATAGTCGCGTTATGGAAGAAGTCGGTTTTGTACCATTTGAAAATTTTGTAGGTCGTGCCGAATTTATTTTCTTCTCAACTAACGGTAAGGCCCGTTTTTATGAAATCTGGAAATGGCCTATGACAGTGCGCTGGGATAGGTTGTTTATGCAGATCGGTCCCGAACGCTAAATCATACCTTTTATGAAATCTGGACTTCAGACAGTTGAAAAAATTCTTACCTATACCTTTCAAGACAAAACCCTGCTTGAGAGGGCGTTAACGCATTCCAGTCTCGGTGTCGCTGATTATGAGCGCCTTGAGTTTTTGGGGGACAGGGTATTAGGGCTTATTATTGCTGAAGAACTTTTCAAAAAATTTCCAAAAGAAAAGGAAGGGCTTTTGGCAAAACGTTTTTCGGGCCTCGTACAACGTGAAACTTTAGCTGCAATTGCAATAGAAACTGATTTATCCCAAAGCATTCTTTTGTCTGATCAGGAACGCCTTGCAGGTGGGTTGAAAAATGAAAATCTTCTTTCTGACATTGTAGAGGCACTGCTTGGTGCAATGTACATGGATGGAGGAATTTCCCCTTGTAAAAATTTCGTGCTCAAAGCATGGAAATCCCACTTTGATGAAATGAAGCTACCACCACAAGAGCCTAAAACAGCCTTACAGGAATGGGCGCAAGCGCGCGGGTTAAACCCTCCGAGCTATACTATTATTAAGCAGGAAGGACCTGATCATGCACCCCTGTTTACCATAGAGGTAGCTCTGGATACATTTGGGGTGGAACACGCCAAAGGCCCCTCGCGGCGTACCGCCGAAAAAATAGCAGCACAAGCTTTTCTTGAAAAATTGATGCCTGAAGGTGAAAATGCAAAAGATTAATGAAAAATGCGGATTTGTAGCGGTGTTAGGTGCTCCTAATGCCGGTAAATCAACATTAACCAATGCGCTGGTGGGGGAGCATGTATCAATAGTTTCTTCCAAGGTGCAAACAACTCGTTTTCCGGTTCAGGGTATATATATCGGTAAGGAAAAGGAGCAAGTCGTTCTTGTCGATACCCCTGGAATGTTTGATGCCAAGAAAGACAGTTTTGATGATTTGATGGTAAAATCTGCTGTCACAGCCAAGGACGATGCTGATTTAATAATATTGGTAGTTGATGCAGCCCGCGCCCGTGGTAGAAAACCCTCCATAGGAAGTGACGCAGGGTTGGCGGCTCTCAGTGAGGCAGAGATAGATATATGGCTGGTATTTAATAAGATAGATTTACTATCGAAAGAGGATTTGCTCAAACTTTCTGCAGATTGGAATGATACTTACGAATTTGGCCGGACATATTTTATTTCGGCGGCTAAAAATCAGGGTGTTGATGATCTGAAGCAAGACATGGCCAATATTATGCCCGAAGGACCTTGGCTTTTCCCTGAAGATGACATTACGGATTTACCCATACGCCTGTATGCAGCAGAGCGTACCCGTGAGGCCGCTTTTGAGAGGCTCCACAAGGAACTCCCCTATAATTTAGCTGTTGTAACAGAAGACCTGGAGCATAAGGATGACATTATCATTATAAAGCAGGTCATTTTTATAAAGCAGGATAAGCACAAAGCTATTATTTTGGGTAAAGGCGGACAGACAATAAAAGCAATTGGTTCCATCGCGCGGCGTGCGCTTGAGAACGATTTAGGTAAAAAAATACACCTTGAGCTGTTTGTAAAAGAAAAAAAGAACTGGGACACTGACCGAGATTTATTAGCATCTTGGCGCCTTAGTGAGTAATTTCTATTTCCGCTTGAACTTTTTTGCTGTTTCGTGTGGATAAGCAGTCCAAGATTCTTTTGCTCGATTCAACGCTTTGTTACAGTCAGGGTATTCAAAAATTGCAGATGCGTTGAACCGCCATATTTAAAGGAATATTTTACAAATGAGCAAATGGACTGATGACAGGGTCAATCTCTTAAAAGAACTTTGGGGAGAAGGTAAAACAGCCAAGGAAATCGCACAGCTTTTAGGTGGCGGACTTACTAGAAACGCTGTGATTGGTAAAGCTCACCGCATGAAATTGTCTGGTCGCGTATCCCCGATACAGCAAAATAAAACTGTTGCCCAGGAAAAGAAAGAGGCCAGCGCTCGCAAGAGTGGTAAATTGAAAGATATACGCACTCCAATTGTGCCCGCAGCCAAAAAACCTGTACCAGCTGCGAAGGTGGCAACACCTAAAAAAGATACAGAGACAGGCGGCAAAACTTTTGTGACAAGACGTCGTCCAACTCCGCCTGAGGCCAATGAAGCGCAAGGTGCAGGTGTTGAGCTTGCAGAGATTAAAGAAAAAATGTGCAGATGGCCCATTGGTGATCCAAAGGAAGATGATTTCCATTTTTGTGGTGGACGCGTGACATCCTCATTACCTTACTGCGATGTTCATGCCCAGATTGCTTATAATGTGAATATCCGCTCACGTTCAATCAATGTAAAGGAAAGCGATGGAAAGAACCGTCGTGATGAAGCGGATGAATTACTATCATCAATGGCTAACTCTTCTTGATAAAGCCTGAGTATATCCGAAATTACAAAACCCGCTAGAAGCGGGTTTTTTATTTTAAAGATCACGGGTTAGATATAATAGATATTTTGGTTGCCTCTCGGCCTTTTGCTACTGTTTTGTAAAAAACTTTAACTCTTTGACCTGTTAGTAATTCTTCGACACCAGATTCTTCCAAGCATGATCTATGCACGAAAATATCTTTTACTCCGTCCTCAGGCACAATAAACCCATACTCTTTTTCGGCCATATATCTTTTTACTACACCGGTCGTAGTAAGTGTCAAACCTTCAGAGCTATCCTTTTCTTCTTTTTGAATGAAGGGCGTGTCGCCACAATCATGAACATGTCTAACATTTTTTACGAAATAGCCATTTTGGCTTCTTTCTATGTCACAGGTAAGTTCGGCACCGTTTCCGACGAGGGGGTGATTATTTCTTTGAAGGGTACTTGCATGGATAAAAATATCGCTATCTATGGTATTTGATACAACAAATCCAAAAC
Organism: Alphaproteobacteria bacterium; assembly: GCA_002701555.1. Taxonomy (GTDB): domain Bacteria; phylum Pseudomonadota; class Alphaproteobacteria; order Micavibrionales; family Micavibrionaceae; genus UBA2137. The sequence goes on from NZVS01000060.1 coordinate 6,913, forward strand.
CTTTTGATGTATTAAACCATTTGAGTCCGCATTTTACTGACTCTATGGTTTCTTTCTCATCAATTCTAGGTGATGTCCCCTGCAATTTGAAAAGCCTTAATAAAATAAAAAATAAACTAAAAACCACACACTTATGCCGTGTAGTATAGCAATAAAAATTTAAATTTATAGACAAAAAAGAAATTTTTCGATGCGTTCGTTATAGAATTATAAACGCTAATGATATATCTTAATTAAATTAGTAATAATATCAATAGTTTGTGCGGTGCAGTATTTTTTTTGTATCGTATGGAGAAAAAGCATTATGAACAGGCCCTGGACAGAAAATTACCCCGAATACATGGATTGGAATGCTCAATTACCATCAATGCCCATATTCGCATTGTTGGATGAGGCCACAAAAAAATACCCAAATAAAAAAGCCTTTTATTTTGAAGGTAAAACCTGGACATGGTCAGAAATAGACGATTTATCTCGACGCCTTGCGAAAGGCTTACAGAATAAAGGTGTTGGAAAGGGTAAAAAGGTGGGTTTATTCCTACCAAATTCGCCTTACTCGTTGATAGCTTACTATGCTATTGCTCGAACCGGTGCAACTATCGTGAATTACAGCCCTCTTTACGAAACAGAACAACTGGCGCACCAGATTGAAGACAGCGAAACCGATATAATGGTAACTCTGGATGTCAAATTACTCTATGATAAGGTTGAGCCTCTTCTTAAAACATCCCGCTTAAATCAAATGGTGGTTTGTCCGATGGAAGACGCGTTACCATTTCCAAAGAATAAGCTATTCAAGCTTATCAAGGGAAGCGAGTTAGCATCTGTCCCAAATGATGATCGCCATTTAAGTTTTGAGTCCATGATTGATAACTCGGGCGATTTCGACGAAGTTGAAATCGATCCTGAGGAAGATGTAGCCGTTCTTCAGTATACAGGAGGAACGACCGGCGTGCCTAAGGGGGCTATGCTAACACACAGGAATATATATTCTAATACGTTGCAAACGGCATTATGTTTGCCGAAGCGCATAAAGGACATAGAAGACATTAAAATGGTTGCTGTAATACCGTTTTTCCATGTTTTTGCCATGACGGTAGCTATGAATACTGCAGTCCACCTCGGCGCGCAGATCATCGCCACGCCAAGATTTGAGGAAAAGAAAACACTTCACCTTATTGATAAGCTGCAGCCAACGCTCTTTCCTGGTGTGCCTGCGATGTATAATAAATTAAATCACTATAAGGGTGAGAAAACTTTATACAGGCTTTTCGGCAAGCTTGTTTCAAAGGTTGAGGATGCTTGCAATGTCGACCTAAAATCAAAGCCGATAATTTCATCGATATATAATAGCAAAAGTCGCTTCAGAACGGTTTCCGATTACAATTTACGTTCTTTGGAGGCGTGTATATCAGGCGGTGCACCTTTACCTGTCGAGATTAAGCAAAGCTTTGAAAAAAGAACAGGTTGCGTGGTCGTTGAAGGCTATGGTCTGACGGAATCTTCGCCCGTGCTGACTGTTAATCCAATTGATGGTGAGAATAAGCCCGGATCAATAGGCCAGCCTTTAGTTTCTACCGATATCGAATTGCGGGAAGCCGAAACTGAAAAACCGGTCGCTCAAGGTGAACGTGGTGAATTATGGGCGAGAGGCCCCCAGATCATGAAGGGCTATTATAACCAACCCGAGGAAACAGCGCATGTTCTGAAAGATGGCTGGCTTCGCACCGGCGATATAGCCGTTATGGACGAGCAAGGGTATTTTAAAATCGTCGATCGTATAAAAGATATGATTATCATTAACGGCTTTAAAGTTTTCCCCGGCGATGTTGAAAAAGTAACTTATCAATTAGATGCTGTTGAGGAATGTATTGTTGCAGGTATTCCGGGACGGGGTGGCAATGATGTTGTTAAAATGTGGATAAAGCCTAAAGACGATGAATCTTTGAGTGAGAGCGATATTCGCGATTTTCTAAGTGGCAAGCTGGCAAAAGTTCAAATTCCTTCGCAAATCGAAATCCGCGATGAGCCTTTGCCTAAAACAATGATTGGAAAACTGTCTCGCAAAGATCTTGTAGAGGAAGAAAAAGAGCAGCAAAACAAAGATGAAAGCAAAATACCTTCATCACCGCATCCCTAAACCAGATTTCAGAGTTTAGCCGCGCAACTTTCCGCCTGTACGCTTTTCAATCTCGTCTATAATAGATTTGGACACGGATTCTATCTCCTTGTCGGTTAGCGTTTTCTCCGCGGGTTGCAATGTCACGCTTAGTGCAACAGATTTCTGATTTTCATCTATGTTTTTACCCATATAGATGTCAAATACGGTAACGTCGGTTACAAGTTTCTTATCAGCAGACATGGCAGCTCTTACAAATTGATCGGAATCCACATTACGTTCTACGAGAAAAGCAAAGTCGCGTGTAACAGGTTGGAAATTTGAAACTTTTAATAAGGATTTTTGCGAGCCTTTCTTGCGCGGCACAGGTGTTTTTTCAAGATAGATTTCAAATCCTGACACCGGAAACTCAATATCCATATCTTGCAAAATACCGGGGTGAATTTCTCCGAAAACAGCCAAGATATTCTTGCCTAGCCTCAAAGCTCCGGAGCGCCCTGGGTGATAGTGATCAGGAGCATCCCTTGAGACCTGTAAATTAGTTGCGGGAGCACCTATGCTTTCAAGGGCAAGCAACGCATTATCCTTTGCATCGAAAGCGTCAGCAATGCGCGGTTTCGTATCAGACCAATGTTTTGTCGCTATTTCCCCATAAATAATACCTGAGGCAACCATATCAAAGCCGTTTGGTTTTGAGGACTGAAAAACGGGACCGACCTCAAATAGTTTTCCATTAGCAAAACCTCTATCTGTATTGCGTTTTGCTGCTTCCAGTAAATTGGGCAGGATTGACGGGCGCATGGTATCAAGTTCTGAACTTATGGGGTTAAGAAGTGATAAGCCTTTTTTATTTGGATTGTCATTGGCGCCGAACATGTCTGCGGTCTTATCCGCAATAAAAGACCAGGTTATACACTCATCAAAACCGTTGGCGGAAAGGGATGCGCGGACAATTCGCGCGCGTGAAAAAGATAAAGTTTCACTGGCTTCTATGTCACTTCCGCTGATCTCTGGAAGAGGTGTGTCCTCAATGTTTTCGTAGCCTTTAATCCGTCCGATTTCTTCGACAATATCGGCCGCGCCTTGAATGTCATTACGCCATGATGGATTAGTGATGGACCAGCTATCTTTCTCGCTTTTAACAGTGAAACCGAGATGGGAGAGAATATCTTTTTGTTCCTCTTCTGAGATATCAAAACCTAACTGTTCTTTGGCGCGAGAGGGCTTATATTTTACCTGATGGGTTACATCGGGAGCGCTGCCAGCCTCTACACTTTCACTGGCCTCACCGCCACAAAAATTTAAAACCATGAGCGTTGCAAGCTCCATACCGTCTTTTGTGAAATCGGGATCAATCCCACGCTCAAAACGGTAACGCGCGTCGCTGTTTATGCCTGTGGCGCGCCCTGTTTTTGCTGTTCTCATGGGGTCAAAATAGGCAGCCTCAATAAATACATTTTTTGTGTCTTCAGTACATCCTGTGGGCTCGCCTCCCATGACACCAGCAAGCCCTATAACACCGCTATCATCGCAGATAACGGTCATATCTTCGGATAATTCATATGTTTTGTCATCTAAACCTTCCAGTCTTTCACCATTCTTTGCCAAGCGCGCGTAAACATCACCTTTGAGTTTGTCTGCATCAAAAACATGTAAAGGGCGACCATGGTCAAGAGATAGATAGTTCGTAATATCCACCAATGCTGAGTTAGGACGTAGTCCAATGGATTTTAGGCGGTCGCGTAACCATTTAGGTGAAGGCTTGTTTTCAACATTCTTCACATATCGTCCGATGAAATGCGGACAGGCATTTTCGTTTGATTTATCAAATTTTAATGAAACGTCGATAGGGGATACAAAGGCACCTTTTATCTCGGAAATGTCCAAAGGTTTCAGTGTCCCAAGACCAGCTGCGGCAAGATCGCGCGCTATTCCGCGCACGCCCGTGCAATCAGCGCGATTAGGTGTAATTGCTATATCAATCACAGGGTCATCAAGTCCGTAAAGCTGTGCCAAGGGCTTTCCTATGGGAGTGTCTTCCGGAAGATCAATAATGCCTTCATGTTCATCTGACAAATTCATTTCGCGCTCAGATACCAGCATGCCGTTAGATTCCTGACCGCGGATAACGCCTTTTTTCAAAGTCACATCAAGTCCGGGAATATATGATCCTTCTGGTGCAAATACGGCCTTCATACCTTTTCTGGCATTTGGCGCGCCGCAAACAACTTGCACGATACCATCGCCTGTATCTACTTTGCACAATTTAAGGCGGTCAGCATCGGGATGTTGTTCCGCCTGCACCACATGGGCAACTTTGAAAGGGGTGAAATCTTTGGCACGGTCTTCAACACTTTCGACTTCCAAGCCGATGGCGGTTAGTTTCTCTGTTATTTCCTCAAGGCTTGCTTTCGTATCAAGGTGGTCTTTTAGCCAGGACAATGTAAATTTCATCGGTCTATTTTCCGGTTTATTGTTTTATTCTTTTCAATCAGTTTATATAAACCATTATGAAAGCCACAGCGCAAGACTTGAAACGCTATTTGGGAGTTAAATTAATGAAGAAAGCACTGGTCGTATTTTCAGGCGGAATGGATTCAACGGTCGCACTTTATGATGCGATTGAAAAATATGAAGATGTTGAAACCATTACGTTCAATTACGGGTCTAAACACAATGATGCTGAATATGCATATGCTTTAAAAACCTGCGGAAAGCTGGGTGTCAAAAATACGCGCATTGATCTCGATTTTATCAATCAATATTTTCAATCTGATTTGCTGAAAAGTGGCGGAGACATTCCCGAGGGTCATTACGAGGAAGAAACGATGAAGGCAACAGTAGTACCGTTCCGCAATGGCATCATGCTTTCCATCGCGGCTGGTTTGGCCGAAAGCGGTGAGGCGCAAACACTTGTTCTGGGGAACCATTACGGGGATCATGCAATCTATCCTGATTGCCGTGCGGAGTTTATCGATCCCATGGCGCGCGCCATAAAGGCCGGAACTTATGCAGAAATAGAATTAGACTCCCCGTTTTGCAAAATGACTAAAACAGATATCGCAAAGCGTGGGGCGGAACTTAATGTCGATTTTTCACTCACATGGTCATGCTATAAGGGCGGAGAGGTGCAATGTGGGCGATGCTCCACCTGTTTTGAGCGGAGGGAAGCTTTTTACGATGCAGGTATTTCCGACCCTACCGATTATTTAGACAAAACAGATTTTGAGATTTTACGGGAGGAGTACAATAAATAGCTTACAGAGCAGGTTCTAGAATAACCTGCTTTGTTGTACCTTTATCTTCCAGACGTACATCGTACCCTGCGAGCTGCGCCTCTGCTAAGGCGTAATTAAGTGAAAGTTGACCAATTTTTGGAGTATAGATATCCAGAAAGTCCATAACTTCCTGAGCTTTTTCACTATGCCCCTCTTGCGAAAAACGCATTAATGGTAATCCAGCCAAAGATGAAATAGCAGAAGACATGCCTTCTCTAGGGTCTTTTGCAACTTCTTCTACGGCAAAGACATAGTTGCCATCCGCGCTGTTAAAAAATTTCTCCATAAGACTTTCTGAAACACCGCTTGCATAGCGGTCATTATCATCATCAACAGGACATAATTTTCCAGTTTCCAAATCTATCGCCATATCTCGTCTCCTTTAACAAAAAAAGATCATCGCATACAATCAATATTATGTCAATAAAAATACACTTCTTTATTTTAAATGTTTACAAAAAGGGTAGGGTTAGGGTAAAACATGTTCACCGCATGACACAGGGGTATAGCTCAGTTGGTAGAGCGAAGGTCTCCAAATTCTTTGTTCTATCATAAAACCCTTTGTAATCCTTGCCTTTCAGTGTATAATTTCCTGTCGCCTAGATGTCTCCTAGTACATTTTGTCGCCTATATGTCGCCTAAAAAATGAGGCTTAGATACAGGAAAAAACATGAGCAAACCGATACGAATTACAAACGCAACTTTAAGAAGTCTGACCGCTAGAGAGAAAGACTATTTCATCCGTGATAGTCAGCTGAGGGGGTTTCATATCAAAGTGCCTCCTTCAGGCAGAGCTGTTTACCAAGTTGAAGCCCGTATGAGTGGAGTAGGCAAGACCAAAAAGTTTAAGATAGCCTCAGTAAAGGAAATGGACTTGTCACAAGCGCGAGAGAAAGCTGTCGAGGCACTTCAAAACATCAGAGCAGGAATAGACCCAAGTTCAATTAAAAAAGCCCGTGAATTTGAGGGTATGAAGTTCTCTACAATCTTTGAGGATTATATTGAGAATAAAGACTTAAAGGAAAGTACCCTCAAAGAGTACCACTCTCTTTACAGAGGCAGGATGCAACACTGGGCTAGGAAAAGAGTTACTGATATCACAAAGCATGAAATAAGGGATTGGTTTAATCAAGGCAGGCGTAAGACAGTAAGGCAAGCCAATAAAGCGTTTACCCTTTTAAACTCTTTAATGAATTATGCTCAAGCTACAGAGATCATAGACAGAAACCCTTGTGAACTTGTGACAAGGGCAGGTTTAAGACAGTCTAGCCCGAAACGAGATACCATTATCAGTTCAGAAGATTTAGGAAAGTTCTGGACAGCATTTACTGATTTTGATTTTCAGAAAGATAGCCAGAAAGTTGCAAGAGACGTTATGGTCTTACAACTATGTACTGGCTTGAGACCTAATGAAGCAAGAAGCTTAAAGTGGGCAACTGTGGATTTTGAAAGGAAAAAATTCAAAGTTCTCAATACAAAGAATGGCTCTGACCATGAACTCCCAATGACGCAACTTACCTATGCAATGTTTCGTGAAAGGCAAAAAGATAAAGACGGCTCCGATTATGTGTTCCGTATTAAAGGTGGCAAAACAAAGACACCTCACGTTACTGACTACCGCAAAACCTTAAACAAGATTTGTGAGCTTGCTGAAATTGAGAGAGTTCGACCTCACGATTTAAGAAGGACTGTCGCAACAGCCTTAAATGATATTGAAGTTGGGTATGCTAATAAGGCTCATATTATGAACCACAGTGGCGTACACATCACTGCTAGCGCATATATACAACGAAACTTAGACAACATAAGAAAAATACTGCAACGCCTTGTTGATTATTATGATTTGAAGATACCTGTTATCGAGGACGAAGGATATTCCCCGTACACAACGGGTACTATCAGGTATAAGATTTACAATATAGGAGAGCTATCGGCTGACCTCCTTAGCCCTGCAGAGAGTCGAGTAGTATCTAGTATGGCTGAAGATGAATATTGGGAAGGATAAGCAAGCTTATCAGCTTAGCAGTTTATCCGGTGAGACCTTCAATCCTTGTGCGATTTTTAAAAGGACAGGTATTGAAAAGGCAACGTGTCCATTCTCAATCCTAGAAATATAGCCTCGATTAACTTCAGCTATTCCAGCTAAATCCTCTTGGGATACACCCTTCTCAGCTCTAATTTTAGCAATGTTTCTGCCTATGGTTTCTAAAGTAATCATAGACATATTGTTCATTATAGTATACAAAAACACCGTACACTATCGTGAACAAAATGAAGGGGATTACAAATGAAACTATATCTGGCAACTATCACTTTACTATTACTTTCCGCTTGCGGAGGTGGATATCAAACTGGGCTTGCAACAGCTCAAGTTAACGGAGCTTTGGAAAGAGAAGAGAAAGCTATGGATGAAGCTAATGCTCTGAGTGAAATTCAGTGCAAATCAACTAATCCAGATAGTCAAAGAGCGTCTATAGAATATAGAAAATGTTGGATGAATATTGTGGAAAGGGATGTTGTGCCTGTAGCATATGACCCAATTCTAGCAAGAAAAGCACTTAATCAATTAAAGTTTTTAGTTCTCCAGCGGGAGCAAGGTAAGATTTCAGAAGAGGATGAGTATTTAAAAGGACAACAAATCATTCTTGATTATCAAGAAATGAAACGTGCAAAGGCAATGGGAACTTTGAACCGAGCCAATCAAATTGATATGCAAGTAGCTCAGCAACAACAGCAATACTTTCAAAACCTCTCTCAACAGATTCAGCAACAGGAAACCATGCAAGCCAGAAAGTGTAGTTCTATCGATATTGCTCCTATGGCATCATTGGGCTGTAGGAACGTATGTATCAATGGTAACTGGGCAGAGGTTTGTGGCTAATTAAAATTCTAATTGCTCAGTTATGGATAATAGTTTAGTGTTGTCTTTAGACATAGAGCCATAACATATGTGAGGCGTTAGAACTGGCTTGGTGTCTCTAAAAAACAAACGCACCAAGGCATTGTATTTCGTACACGCTGTCTGAAGTCATTTGATACATAAGAGGTATAACTCAGTTTTCTTGGGGCTTTGGAAAAAGGCGGGTAGGTTTACAATTTTACAAGGCTGAGAATAAATCTGGTTGCATCAATAAACACGTATCCTGACCAGAGGTTATGTTCCGCGAGGACTTTCCGATAGCATGACTTGGTTAGAAAAGCGCAACAGAGCTACTTACTAGCTAATTCCCATTTCCAAACACACTACCCTTACATCTTGCTTATTGAGGCGAGATAACATTCATCAACACAATCAACTTAATCACGCTGTTCTTCTTCTGGGAGAGCAGTTTTTTTATGCCGAAAGGATAATACTATGCAAAACGATACTAACGAAGACAGAGACCTCTTAATGGAAGAGTCTGAATTTACGAACCTAGACTGGACAACCAATGACGAAAGAATGGACATGGCAACAGAAAATCTGTTCCAAAGCCTTACTTTTAAAACACCCAAGAATAGAGAGGATGCTAGAAACAATCTTAAACGTCATTTACGGGCTGTCCTGATAGTTTTTAGCCGATTAGCGCAATTCGACCCAAGTCAATCTCTGGCCTATCCAAGGAATAACAATATAGGTACATCATCATACAAGGGTAACTATCAACCCTATAACCCCTTCAACTATAACTTTAAAAAAATAAGGGAGGTTTTAGATGCTCTTGAGATTCATGGGTTTGTAAAATGCGAGGTGGGAAAGCAAGACTACTTCAAGGGGAAATATCAGGGGAGGGTTTCGAGGTATATCATGCTTGAGAGTTTGATGGATTACCTTAGTCGTTATGAGCTGTCAGACATCCAATATGCCAAAAAACTCCTAAACGGTGGCATCGTCATTAAGAAATCAGTGCCAGGCAGAAAGAGTAAAATTGTGATAAAGGATTATTCTTCCATCATAGAGCCAGAAGATGTTGCTGAATCCAAAAGATTTTTAACGCAATACAATGAATTGATTAGTACGGCAGACATTGCAATCACTCATCAAGAATCTGAAAGGCCAGTTAATCTACGCAACTGCTATACCACTCGAATTTTTCAAGATGAAGGGTTTACTTTAGATGGACGTTTTTATGGGGGGTGGTGGATGCAATGTGAGAAAAATGACCGTTGGTATATAGCTATCAATAATGAGCAGACTGTTGAGTGCGACTTCAGGTCTAATCACCTTTACTTATTCTATGGCCTTAATGGGGAGGCGATACCTGAAAACTTGCGGAGTGACCCTTACGAAATTTCGGAGTTATATCCAAGGGCGTTAATCAAATTGCTCATTACTCGCTATTTTAATTGTGCTGGTGAATATGGAATTATCAATCACATAAGGTCGGCTAGAGGTGGGTTTACTGATGAGAAGGAAAAAAGCCTTCAGCTCATAAGAGAGTATTTGCCTGATGACAAAGTCTGTAGAGAGGTTATGGATATCATCTTTTCCTCCCATCCAATTCTAAGAACAGCAACTGATTACCAATGGGGTTTAAGGCTTATGAACTGGGATTCCAAAGTGGCCTTGTATGTCCTCCAGACGATGACTGATGAGGGTATTCCTGTTCTGGGTATCCATGACTCATTTATAGTTCAAAGAAGCTCTCACGAGCGTTTAAAGGCTTGTATGGCACAGGCTTATACTTATTTAGATATTCCTTTGGCTAAACCACCTATGCATACGACCTATGGTCATGCCCACAGAAACCAAGAGGGTCTGGCTGTTGCCTATAATATTGCTAATCCCAGATATCAAAGAATTAACCCTACTCAATAGTCTCTATATACTTACTGGTTAATATACAGGTAGTAGAAGAAGTACTACTCTCTTCTCAATTCATTTATTTGATACTTTATTCTCAATATACCTTCTCAATATTCTTTCTTATTCCTTACTAAGACCACTTTGGAACGGGGTAGGGAGGGGTATTCGTAGAAAGATACATTAAACTACATCGGGCATTTCGGCAGATATGGGGTAAATTGCTGATAAATAGGGTGGTTTCAGCCTTTTTAGTCCTTATTGCATACTGATTTCGTGTCTCTCAAATGTAGTCAAATGTAGTGCCTATGTAGCGCCCATGTAGTCTGAGTGTAGTTTCTGATGTACTTTAAAAGTAGTAGGAATGTGGAGTCTGTAAGAAATTCTGATTATGTAAGAATATTTTAATGCATGTTCTAAAATTCAGAAAGTATATAGAAAAAACGATAATCGCCATTCATAGTTCGTCTCTCAAGGCAGCCTTCATGAGGTATTAACAGAGCAGTTGCGTTTGCATAGCTTTGATCTAAAATATTGCCGTTTTGATCAAATTCCACTTCATAACGGTTCGTACTTATTCCGTCACTTTCCCAAGTCGCAATCGTCTGATCATTTCGCACTTCGGCATTTATTTGCGCACAAACCTCTTGTGTAAGCCCACGTAACATAAAGTAAGCATCAACATCTTCAGTACCCAAATTGGCACCGGCAATTTCGACAGGTCTATATTCGATATTATAGCTTTTTTCACCATTTATATAGTCTGATGGCAATAGCGATGCAGGTATCCTTGGGGCTGGCAAACCTACATCGGGACCAAACAGTCCTATTGTCCGACAAGGTGTCTGCTGATTTAATTTCCAAAAACATGTCCCTGTGGAGGTTTCAGGAGTTGAGTTAAATAGAATTTGCTCGTACCCACCCATGATTTGTAATCTCTGCATCTGCTGCTGTATTGCAGTGAGCGAATTTAAAACTTGAGAAAAACCTAGGGATATTTGCTCTTTATCAGCATTAA
>NZVS01000061.1 GCA_002701555.1 Alphaproteobacteria bacterium
CCATTCCATCTGAGTTTGACCCTAAACGTGCCAAGGAAATAAAAGAACCTTCTCACGGGAGATATGTGCCTCAGCGCGCGGTACATAACTTCCACAGTGAACCCTTTGAAGTTCAAAAAAATGAAATATGGGCGGACAGGCCATATGATAAACTGGATGAAATGTCACAAGATCTTTCAAAAGCTCTTGTCAGCTGTCTTGAGATTTTAGTTCGTAATCCTGACAGCCCTGATTTTCATGGCGTGAGATATGATCTCAAACGTGGTGATATTGCCTTGGATATCGCAAAAGAGCATGGGCTTGCAGACCAAGCCCTTCTTCCCGCACGTCTAGGCCGTGACTTTAATAAATTGGTTCGCCAGCCTACACTTGATATTGCAAAAAATGTTTTGGCCGAAAAGCGCTATGCTAATGATAATGGTGGAGAGCCAACACGCGCTTTCGGAAGTCCGGATGTTACAAAAATGCAATCCGTTTTAAAGAAAGAACGCCCGTATTTCGCAGGTCCAGGACCAGAGGCAATGACGTCCGATTTTCGTATCGGCTTTGAAATGGAAATGCTTCGCAGGAATTACACAACAGTACAGTTTCAAAAAAACTGGGAAACCTCCGAAGATAACGCCCGCATGATGATGATGGCGACTAAACTTGAGTTTGGTAAGATCGAACGCCCTGCAAGCAATGATACTGAAATCAAGGTTTTGGATTTTAACGGCAACTACATGTCTTTTTATGACCGCTATGACAAAATTCGTACATATCTGAGCAAATTAAAAAGTGATCCGGCTATTCAACGCGCTATCCAAGACCGCAATCCAAATGTGATCGAATCCTACGGTCTTCGCCATGTCTCGCTTACACTAGCCCGCTTTGTTGAGATCTTTGACTGCCTTCAGGACGAAGAATTTAATCAGGGTCGTTTTGAAATGCAACGCGTTGAACATCAAAAAGAATTCCGCCGTGACATGGAAAAGATATTTGCAACACGTGATCAGGACATTCGTGAAATTTGCGAAGAATGGTGCTGGCTATGGGAAAAAGAAGACCTTCAAGGCCTCCGTCAGGACTATACTGATGCATGGTATGAAATTCACGGGCGCCAGGCACTTGAGGCCGGGCCGGAACCAACCGATGATCGTGTTATCACGCCGAGCTATGGTTCACCAAATGCACCCGGCAGGTAAAAGAAATATTAATGATAAAAAATAATAAAAAAACATTGCGTAACAGGGAAAATAAATCATGAATTGGAGCAGAGAGAGTCTATTGGAAGAGCTCGGCCTCGCCCAATTGAATCACCGCCTCTACAGCAAGAAAAAGCTTCACATTGATAAGGGTGAAATTGACCCCGTCAGTCACGGAGGCGTGGCCCTGATTACAGATGGTAACTTTACAGACAATCAAAGCCTGTCAGATCTTGATATGCGTTACTGGGCGGTTTACCCCGATGGGCGTATTGACGTTCAGCATCTTTTCCAAATTGAAACAGAAGAGCGGGATAATAACCGTGTTGCATTGACAAGCCTGTATGTTTTAGGGCGCGAAATTGATCTTAATGATAGCTATGCCGTCGATATGGTGATGGAGGCAATGCGTCAGATCAATATAAAGATGCGGGACCGTGAACCTGACTTACCACATCTGGCGCGGATATTTAAGGATTGTAACATTCAAGAAGTTGTCGGAGAGACCCTGCCGTTGCCGGGTTTTCATTTGGAAAGCCGCCTTTACTTTCCAATTTCCCAAAACTTTAATCTGGCGGCAAATGCCGAAGAAAAACCTGAGCTCGTCTTGCCGTTGGAGGCCATACAGCCATTGGCAGGAATTCGCTATAACACGGTTGATATAGACCATTCTTACCCCACTGGACGTGACAATGTTTTACGTACTCGTATGACACTGCCTCAGGTTGGTCGAAAATTCGAAATCGCGTCTAACCTGTCCCGTGATATTGAGTTTGACGGTTCATCTCCTAAAAATAGAACTATTGATTTGACGCAGCGCGAGCCGAATATTCCTGAATATGAAACGCCGCGGGAAATGATCCATATCAGGTGGGATATAATAAAAGGATCAAGAACCGGTAAGTATAAGCTGGATATGGCCAGAATTACCGATTTTAGATTACTTAAGCATCTACCCTTGCGCATGGGTTTCAGACATGCGATGTCAGGACTTGGCGTTCTTAACCGCACCCACACGGATATGCTGAAAAGCCGTGATTATCCGCGTATGCTAGATCATCTGGCGCTTTACGGTCATACAGAAGCCGCTGCCTCATCTGAATCCCCACCTCCTAAGCGTGGGCGTTTGGTTCTAACCTCTAAAGGCGGAAACAATTTGGAAGAGGTTGTGCCTGGAATAGGAGAAGACATTGGTGGAAATTGTAAGGTTTGTGCCACAGAATGGATAGATCCGAAGACAGATGAGGTTAAAAAGCTTGGGGTTATATTTGACCTTGGCGCCTATATCATGAAAATAAAATCCGAATGGACTGGTGGTGGTCCGGATGTTCTTGAAGAGTTGAAATACTGTAAAAATATCTTTATTTCACACCACCATTTGGATCACCTTGATTTTATTATTCCATATTTGAAAAACGATTTTTTCAAAGATCACACATTACATATGACGCCTGAGGTTTATGAGAAATTCAAAGATGTAATGACTAAATGGACAATCAAAGGTGATGATCCAAGGATTCCAGAAGTAAATCTGCTTAAAGATGCCGGTGTCATGGATCTGAAGGATAATAACGGCACAATCCGCATGTCAGTTGCTTGGGGAGCAGATGCTGTCCCCCATTCTGCCAAGGACACACCGTTTATTGCCTATGGACGTAACGGAAAGACTATACTTGGCTCCTATATGTATCTCGGAGACATGCGCTACGATGAAGAATGGTTTGATTTCCATGATAGTGAGTTTTGGGATCCGGTTAAACTCATGCTTAAACATGATGATAGCCTTGACCCTGAGCACCTTGTACCTGCTTATACTGAAATTGACGGAACATCTGTGAAGCAGGAAGGTTCTGCTCCACGTGAGAGCCAAGTTGAAGCCAATCTAACTCATATCATAAATAACTGGTTTACGGATAAAGCCATAGGCGTCTCCATGATAGGAACTAACGATGGCCGTCGTGAAACCCTTTTGAGAGTGGGGAATTCTACTGGCCGTAGAATGACATCTTTCGGCTCTGCCGTAGAAAAGATTTTTGCCATAGGTAATAAATACGGCATTAACAAATACCGTTACGATAAACCTTCATCTGGCGCATATACAGGTATAAAAGATTACATTAAATGGGATGCAGAAGAACGCGGGTTAACACCAACAGATTATAAAGGCCGTACATCAAAGGCCGTAAGAGAATGGTTTGAACACGGTAAACCCGAAAAAATCATGGCCTTCATGTCAGGCTCCCAAGGTAACCCGATTGAAATTGAATCCATGACATACCGCTTGGCAGACGGTTTATCGCATTTCGATGCCGATCCTAAACACCGCTCGACAGCACGATCCCTAAAAATGAAAGATCTGGCTGTTATCATTTCTCAAAGCGCTATTCCCGGAAACGCTAAATATCAGAAACGCATGATTAAAAAACTTGCAGGCCGTGGTTGCATTGTATTGGAGGCCTATCGCGACAATTTAAGGGTTCATATTTCCCGCACCAATCCGGTTCGCCAGCGTATTCTGAATGATATTGCCAAAATGGGGCGTACTGCTGTAGTTGAAGCGGATGGTGCAATTGTGGTTGAGGACTTCCCTATTCATGCTTCAGGACATGGTCGTAAGGAAGATTTCAAAAAATGGCTGAAAAAGATTAAGGCCAAGCAATTCGGTTTGCACCACACAGATGATAAAGAAACAGTTATGGATGCTTACCAGACCATTGAAAGCGAAGGGAAAGTACATCCCGGCGGGCTTTTCGAAAATAATGTCCGAGTCCAAATCACCAATGAACGTGTTGAACGCATTGGACGCACGTTGAATTCGGTTATCATGACCAAAGAATTGGCGGAAGAAGGTAAGCACTACAACAAAGAGTTACGTGCCCGACGTATGATCAACCTTGATAAACGCTCACCTCATGCTGATCAGGGGCTTAGAAGCTCGAATAACGGGGTTTTTGAAACAGAATTTGGTGCAGAAGAGATGGAAGAGCTTAAAAAGCGCTCTGATTCCAAACGCACCGCCAAGAGTGAATGGCCGGAAAACCGATCACAAAACTGCCGTGCCAAAGACCGTCGGCGCGGACGCAGAAAAGTGGAACAAGCCAATAGCTGGTCAGCGATTAAAGACCAGATTAAGGTGACATTATGAGTAATAAAGACCAAAAACCCTTTACACCACCTTTAGTAGATTTGGAGGATATCCATATCGCAGAATGGTCTGACCCGGTATTTCGTGAAGCTATTGATATGGGGCTTTTGTTCATAGCCTCATACGATACGGAAACCACTGATCTTAATAAAAGATTTGCCGAGATCACAGAATTTGGGGGTGGAATTTTTGATATTGCCGGAAATAAATTACATGATGTGGACGCAAAAGGCCGTGTTTCACCATATACAGTAATTTCCCCATATGCTTGGATTATACAGCGTATGAAAGCCGAGGGTCTTGATAAGGGTGACAATCGTTATCTTTTTGCAGGTAAAATGATGCAGTTTTTCCGGCAAGCCAGCAATCTGGACGAGGCCCCTTTCAAGCAAGATTTTCTTGATAAATGCCGTATCGTTTATAATCTCGAAACAGAAGATGGCGAGCCCGCCGATATTAGCCACTACTCTTATCCTGTTAGAGATGAAAATGGAGAAATAGATTGGGATCGCGTGCATATAGATCCAAAACTAAAAAGGTTTCACTATAAGGATGATAATGGTCGGTGGCATAAGCGCGACATCCGTGCGATGGATGCAGGATACAACAACATCAATGCTGATGATCATTGGCTTTGGACAGCGCTTCACATGGCCGGAGCCGATAATATATTTGTCACGCACCTGACCTCACTCGGAAAATACCGCATGGACGTTTTGCGTGCCGTGGAGTCGGCAGTCATTGCAGGAGCCAAAGGCTTAAATGGTATTAAACCGGGCTTGAAGAAAAATCCCCAGACTGGCGAGGAATATTACTCCTTTTCGCAAGGCGATATTTTAGAGGCTAACACACATATTGCCAGCGAAGTCCGTGGTGTCTTAGAGGGGATTACATTACCGGACGGTTCGTATCCGGATCTAACTCAGCTTCACGGAGCACGAGTTGATGCTTTAGCTCTGTTTGGAATTATTCGCTATATGTGGAAGAACGAGCCGGACATTATGAAACAAATGATCCGCAACATGGATTGGAAAAAAGTTGCTGAAAAGCTTGAGCGTAAAGATGCCGCCTTCGGTACGCCTATAAAGACATACATAGACAAAAGCTTCCCTCGTTCAGAAGGTAAAATGGTGTCACTTATCGGGACAGATCAAATACGCAACAGACCGAAAGTCGCTCTTGTCTTTAATCTTAGCCATGATCCCAGACAGTTTAAACGCTGGGGAAAAACCTTGAAAGAATTTACAGCTAGTGATTGGGCTGATTTGATAAAATCAGCAGAGGGTAATCCCGAAGGATTTGTTAAAGTTATTCAACTACATAAGTCCCCTCGCCTTTTTGATGCCGAACTCGGTTACAAGAACGGTTTCAACATGGGACTTACAAGAACAGAATTGGCTGCCAGACATACTTTCCTTGATGACAACAGCTTGAAGGAAGTTGCCATGGCTGGATTGCGCTTGGCACGCCCACAACTGCATGGTCCTGAAAGACTCGTCCTACCACAGTTGGAAGAAGAACTTTTTGGTGCCTTTAATACTTTAGAGGTTTTTGATCCTGAAGCAGGTGAAGACCGCCAGGTACACCTATTTCTTAATGCATCAGAGAAAAAGGCAATGGATTCGCGTAATCACGCCCTTAAAATTCGGTCATTCTGGCTTAGCGCTATGAAACCTGATGAAGATGTTCTCCTAAACGATACGCCCGAAGAAGAATACGACTTGGCGCGCAAATTTGCCGATCGTCTGGAAGATATTGATAAAAAACTGGATAGGGAAAACGGTCCTTACCTTCCCCCTTATCATCATATTTGTGACCGCGAGAGTGCTTTCCTTTATAAAATTGAACTGATGTTTACTATGCGTCAGCACTTGATGAATAACGATATTCTGGATGTAGGTCATAATTTCTGGTTTGAGGACAAGGATGGAATCCGTTATTCCGATGACGATGTTCGGTCATGGTCACAAAAAGAAATAGATGAGGCATATAATAGTGGCAATTTAAATGTTCGCCACGAAGTAACCAATACGACCATCGGTATTATTGACCGTATGATTGAAGATTTAGGTTTCGGTCAACACCTAGGTCAGGAAGTACAGGCACAGCTTGATGCTTTTAAAGTTCTTCGTCGTGAAGGTAAACCGAACCATTCGGGCAATGACAGTCGGTGGTATACACGCCAGCAGGCTTATCGTGACTTAAATAAGATCCGGAACAATGAATTGATGGAAGAAGATTTGCGCGCCTTGGAAGAATTCGCACCTGGTGCCGCTGATAAATTCCTGAACTCTCACACAGACGCACTTTCCTTGCTGGCTGAATACGAGCATGATTACTTGGCAAAACTTCCAACCGAAGCTCTTTCCCCGTCGCAAAAAGTACGGGTGAATATAAATCCGATGGATGATTACGAAATCCCGCAAATCGAATATGAATTTGCCATGAACAAAGCTGAAATACTGACAGTTCCAGATCGCTATGTTGAAGATCCCGTACTTGATCCGGTTACTCAACGACCTTTATGGATTCTGCCGCTTGATGAGAGCTTTAATAAGAAAGCCCTTAATAAAGGCGCGCCACTTGTATTAAAGGCCGAAAATACAGGAAAAACATATCATATAGCACAGGCAAAACTTGTTGAGCGTCCTGAACGCAACGGCATTTATGGGGATTTCTATGAGGCCGTACAAACACGTTATGCAGACTCTGCTATGAAGCTTCCCCCGAAAACAAAATGCATTGCAGTGGTTGGTGATGGCCCTTACGCCGTTCATCATAGCCGCCTTCCGAATGAAACTGCACAAAGCCTTAAACTGGAAAAGCAACAATTTGAAGGTGTTATCGCTCCCCAACTTGCAAGTTACCGTAACAAACCCCAGGGTGTTTTCCTGCATGATGACGGGTTAAGTTTAAAAGAAGGATCTGTTCGCCTTCAGGAAAAAGAGGCCAAAGACGGTGAAATGACCGGTTGGGAAGTGGAAACAGAAGTCACTTCGGTCAAACTGGTTTCTCTTTCAGACGTTGAGAAGATGTCGGAAAAGGAAATAAAATCATTCGGTTTTAACACGAAAGAAGAAGCCATTGATAAATTATCGACCTCATTTTCAAAAATGAATAAGGATCCGCGCGATAAAAGCAATAAGCTATGGGCCGTTAAATTTGGTAAAATAGATGCGCAAGATCCCCATAAAGGCATTTTCTATTACAATCCCCGCGCTGAAATTAACGCTGCAGAATTAGTTGATTTTGACCATATAGCAAGCCTGATGGAACAAGGGTCATCACCTAAGGATGCTTTTTTAATTAGTCGTGGATTGTGCAAAGCACCATCCAAACGCAAGACTACGCAACCAAGTCCGACCTGATTTTAATAAGCAAAACATAAACTTGCATGGAACTGACTTCATAACTTCTTTGTTTATCTAGTAACGAAACTAAAGAAAGGAAAAGTTATGGAGTACGGAATTTTAGGACTTATAGTTCTTATTCTGGATATTATTGCCATTGTAGGAATCGTACAAAGCGGACTGAGTGTCCTCGCTAAAGTTATATGGGTATTGATTGTTCTTGCACTACCACTAATCGGAATGATTTTGTGGTTCTTGATAGGGAACAAAACCCCGGCCTAACCACCCATTAAATTTGATTAAGGCTCTGGTGCATTTTTCATCATTTTCATTTTATAGATAGTTAGATAGTTTTTGACTGCTAAAGATGAGAGTTTTGAAAGACATCATCAGGGCCTTTTTCTATATCTATAGTATCTAAGGCATGCCCGCTTCTGGACTAAATCTGACCTAAAGTTTTTATACGCGCTTTGGCGTGTATTTCATTTTGAGACATAACAACTGTCTGTGGACGGAATCTTTCTATCACTGACCTCACATAGGGTCTGATACCAGGTGACGTAAGTAATACAGGGTTTTCCCCCATTTGCGAAAACTTATCGTAGGCTGTGCGTACTGCCGTTATGAAATCCTGTAACTCAGACGGAGCCATAGCAAGCTGTTTTTCCTCTCCATCGCCAAGCAGACTTTCCCCGAATGCATTTTCCCATTTAGGCGTTAATGTAACTAACGGCACCATTCCTTGCGAATTAACATTCTGGTCGCATATCTGGCGTGATAATCGAGCACGCACATGTTCTGTCATCAGGGCTATATTTTTAGTATATGTTGCTGCTTCTGAGATACCTTCCAGTACAGTCGGCAAGTCACGAACAGAAACACGTTCAGAAACCAGGTTTTGAAGAATGCGCTGTAAGCCTGTGACTGATAATTGATTTGGTATGACATCTGCTACAAGTTTCTGGTAATCAGGTGAAAGCTCATCCAGTAAACGTTGTGTCTCGGTATAGGAAAGAAGATCAGCCATATGGTCTTTGACAAGTTCAGTTAAATGAGTCGTAATAACGGTGGGGGCATCAACAACAGTATAGCCTTTAAAATGCGCTTCTTCCCTGTAGCGCTGATCAATCCACATGGCAGGTAGGCCAAATGTCGGCTCTGTTGTTGTTTCACCTGGTAATTTGATGGCCTCACCCGTTGGATCCATTGCCAGTAACATATTGGGTCTGACATCACCTTTGCCAGCCTCGATCTCTTTTATACGCAGCACATATTGATTGGCAGAAAGCTGTAAATTATCCTGAATACGCACAGCCGGAAGGATATACCCCATTTCCTCAGCCAATTGACGACGCAAACCTTTTACCTGTGTTGTAAGTTTATTGCCGCCTTCGCCTTGCACCAATGGTAATAGACCATATCCAAGTTCTAGGCGTAAAATATCCATAGATAGTGACTTGGAAATAGGCTCTTCTGCCGCTTGTTTGGGCTTCTCGAGTGCCAGTTGTTCTTCGCGCTCCCGCTCTTCAGCTATATCTTTTTGTTTAAAAGCAAGATAAGCCAGACCTCCCGTCACGCCTGCAAGAGTGGCGAAGGGGAGGAAAGGTATTCCTGGTACAATACCGATCGTAAACATCAATGCCGAGCTGATTGCCATTGCTTTCGGATATTTACTGAACTGTGCAAATAAGGCTTTGTCTGCGGTACCCTCTACCCCTGCTTTTGAAACAAGAAGACCCGCGGAAATGGAAACAATAAGGGCTGGAATCTGGCTAACAAGTCCATCACCGATTGTCAGAATTGTGTATGTCGAGGCTGCATCAGCCATAGACATATCATAAAATGTTGTCCCGATTATGATACCGCCAATTACATTTATAAATGTAATTAGGAGACCTGCGATTGCGTCACCTCGCACAAATTTAGCCGCACCATCCATGGCCCCGAAAAAAGTACTTTCCTGGCTTAACTCCGCTCTTTTTAACTTAGCCTCATCTTCTGTGATCAGACCTGCCGACATATCGGAATCAATGGCCATTTGTTTACCTGGCATAGCATCCAGAGTAAAACGTGCGGCAACCTCGGCAATACGACCCGAACCTTTGGTAATAACAATAAAGTTAATGATAACGAGGATCGCAAAGACAATCCCACCGACAACATAGCTGTCCTGAATGATAAAGCTTCCAAAAGCCTCAATGACCTTACCAGCTGCATCCTCGCCATTATTACCATTAGATAATATCAATCTCGTTGAAGCCACATTTAGCCCAAGCCGAAGTGCTGTGGAAATTAAAAGAATGGTAGGAAAGGTTGAAAAATCAAGTGGACGGTTAATAAATAGCACCGTCATCATAATCATAACCGAAAACGTGACCGAAATAGATAGGCCTAGATCCAACATAAATGTCGGCATCGGAACCAATAGAAACATGAAGATGAAAATAATACCGACAGCAAGTGCTACGTCGCTTCGGAATATCCCACGACCGGCACCGCGTGCCTGTCCCATGAAACTTGAAGATGAACCAGATGTATTAGACATGATTATAAACTATGCACAAACTATATTCGCGAGGGTTTGAAAAATAACGCGAAAGATAGTTTAGTTTAAGCTTTGGCAGGGGGTTTTGTAAACTTAATAATCAGCTATTTCCGGCTTCGGCGAACTCGTGCCCCTCATCCTTATACTGGTTCAGCTTGTTTCTGAGAGTACGAATGGAAATGCCAAGTATTTTTGCCGCGTGTGTACGGTTACCTAGACAGTTATCAAGCGTGTTTATGATCATATCACGTTCGACATCAGATAAGGTTCTGCCAACAAGTCCTTCAACAGCCCCCTCATTTTTAATTTCCTTTTCAGGTGCTGCACCCTCATTGCCAGTAGCCTTACCAACATCCGCAGGATCAGGCGCATTAGCAGCTGTATCACCACTCGCTGACCCTTTTGTAAATGCACTTTCTGAAAGATGAATGGCATCGGCCTCAAGCTCGTCTTCAAGAGAAATTAAAATGGCGCGGTGCATTGTATTCTCAAGCTCACGAATATTACCTCGCCAGCGATAATTTTTAAGTTTTTCACCAGCTGCTGCAGAAATTTTCTTTTGTTCGACCCCATTATCTTCAGCAAATTTATCTGCAAAGAATTGTGCCAGCGGTAGTATATCGGAAGGACGCTCGCGCAATGCCGGAAGTGGGATATTCACAACATTTAAACGGAAATATAAATCTTCACGAAATTCGCCCTTCTGGACAGATTTTTCCAGATCACGGTTAGATGTTGCAAGAATACGCACATTAACTTTGACGGGGTCATTACTTCCTATACGGGTAATTTCTTTTTCTTGAATAGCACGCAGCAATTTGGCCTGTAGTTGAGGGTGCATTTCTGTGACCTCATCAAGCAACAAGGTTCCATTTGAAGCCTCTTCAAACTTACCAATGCGTCTGCCTGCTGCACCAGTAAAGGCGCCTTTTTCATGACCGAAAAGTTCTGATTCCAATAGGTTCTCAGGTATAGCTGCACAATTAACGGCAATAAAGGGGCCATCCTTCCGCTTGGATTTATTATGAATATGGCGAGACATAACCTCCTTACCGGTACCGGATTCACCAGTAATAAGAACAGTTGCGTCGGATATGGCAATTTTATCAGCCAACTGAACAACTTTCTGCATTGCGGGATCGCCCGCAATCATTTTGGAGCTTTCCTCTGTAACTGCCTCCAAGATAGCAGCAATCAAATCCGTATCGGGCGGCAGTGGAACATATTCTTTTGCGCCAGCTTCTATGGCTTTGACAGCGGACACAGAATCCGTGCCTATACCACACGCAACGACAGGAACATGAATACGCTCTTCTTCAAGTTTTTTAATAAAATCACCAATTTTGAGCTTAATGTCCACCATCGCGACATCAGCACCTTTCCCGTTACGGAGTGCGCCCAAGGCCTCAATAGTATCTTCACAATGAACAACTTTTGCTCCCTTCTGTAAGGCAATCTTGCCTGCAGTAGAAATATAGCCTTCTAATTGTCCGACTAGCATTAATCTCATGGTGATTTAATCTTTTCGTTAGTTCTATCTAAAATAGTTTATGTGGTCTTTTGCAGGTAAAAGAGAGTTCAGGACTGTCTCCAGATGTCTAGGGTTTTCCTGTTTCGACATTGATAATGCAGATAGTCTAATCATTGTCATCGTCAACAGTTCCTGCTCGGCTGCACGCTCCATCTTAACGGATAACGGCGTCAGCAAAACTGTTCCCAGAATAGCACCGTAAAATGTTGTAAGAAGTGCAAGTGCCATCGCTGGGCCTATACTTGAAGGGTCTTCAAGCTGGGCCAGCATCTGTACAAGGCCGACCAAGGTGCCGATAAGTCCCATGGCCGGGGCAACTTCACCGGCTTTTCTAAGGGCAGATGCTGCAAAGAAAGCACTTTCTTGGAAAGTTTCGCTTTCCGTCTTAAGAATAACTTCTATCGATCCCGGCTCCATTCCATCTGCCACCATAGCCATAGCCTTGGCAAGCATCGGCTCTTTCCTTAGCTCTCCCTCTATCTTTGTCAAAGAAAGAGGGCCATGTTTTCTTACACGCGCGGCCAAATTAACAAGCTGCTCCGCCATTTGTTTATCTTTAGGAATTTTGCGTACGAAAACGCGATCAAGGGCTGAATAAATATGTTTTAATTCACCTGCAGAATAAGAAATTGCTGTAACAGCTAATGTTCCACAAACGACAATTAATACAGCAGAAAGTTGAAAGAAGTCGGCCCCGGTTTGCCCCAAATAGGCAGCAGCGAATATAAGCCCTACTGCAACAAAGAGGCCTATGATTGTCGTTAGATCCAGAATTTTATCTGATGACGGGATATCGACAGGTAATTTTGAACCACCGCTTGTGTCAGTCGATTCCGAACTCAATTGTGGATCTGCTTTTGATTTTGCCATCTAAGCTTACAGCTCCCCACCACGATCTGATTTAACAATTTCAGTCATAGTTACACCGAGCTTGTCTTCGACCACGACGACCTCGCCACGGGCAACTAAACGGTTATTAACGTATATATCAATTGCTTCGCCGACTTTTCTGTCCAGCTCAACGACAGCGCCACGCCCCAGCTTCAGAAGTTGCGAAACTTGCATCGAAGAACGCCCCAGAACTGCAGAAACCTGTACAGGTATATCGTATATAGCTGTAACATCCTTGGCCATGGCCTCTCCATCTTCAAAATCATCCTCTTCAAGGTCAGAAGGAGACTCTTGGATTTCATCAAGGTCAAAATCTTTTTTATTATCTGATGGGTTTGGTGCTCCCGCCTCTGCTAGTTCGCCTATAATTTGATCGTCGGTATTATCATCGCTCATAAATTACTCCTGATTTCCTTCACTATCTTGCGGGTTTTGGTCATTTCCTGCAAGCGTTTCAATGAAAAGTTTCTCAATTTTACCCTGAAAACCTTCTAAGTCGACAACTGCACCACCATGCGACCACTCCATGGCGACTTCCTTTAAGCCCATATCTTCTTGTTTTTTTAACTCAACAAATTCGCTACGGTCAGAAAATTTGGCTTCTATATAATTTTGTATTGCCTCCAGATTATCTGGGTGAAGTTTTATAACCACTTTCCCCTTACCTAGATGCTCATCCAGATTGGCACGAATAGCTTCCCGCAGCTCTACGAGAGTGTAAGCGTTATTTAAATGTGGGAAAGCTACCTGCAATATTTTGAAAGTTAGAGAAACGACTTCCTCCTCAAACAATTCAGCACGATCTTGTTCATCTACAAAAAGTCTTTCCAACTTTCCTTCAATGTTTTGAATAACAGCGTGTATTTGCCCGGTAAAGCCTTCTTCAGACTCCCTGAAGCCATCCTGCTTACCCTGTTTATAAGATTCAGCTGTCATGCCCTCTACTTCTTCTTCAGAGAAAATAACAGGCATATCCTCTTCTTCTGTGTCTTCCGGCTTTACCACCGCATCACTGTCGAAGCTGTAAGTATCAAATAGATAGGGTTTTTTTGGCATGATTTAGAAAACTTTTTTTAATAAACGAGCTCGTCTTCGGCATCGCCTGAAGCAATTATTATTTCTCCGCGATCTTCAAGGTCTTTCGCAACATTAACAACATATTGTTGTGCCTCCTCAACGTCTTTAAGACGCACAGGCCCCATTGCGGCCATATCTTCTTTCATGATCTTTGCGGCGCGCTCAGACATATTACTGAAAAACAGATCCTTGATAGTATCCGTCGCCCCTTTAAGTGCAGTTGGCATTTTATCCTTATCAACGGCTCGTATTAATGTCTGGATGGCTGTTGAATCAAGTTTGATGAGATCGTCAAATGTAAACATTAAGGATCTGATTTTCTCAGCAGAGTCAGGCATACTTCCTTCTAGCTGGTTCATAAACTTACTTTCAGCCGCCCTTTCGAGATTATTAAAGATATCAGCAACCAATTCATGTGAATCGCGTCTTTGTGTTCTGGCAAGGTTCGTCATGAATTCGGTACGAAGCGTTTTTTCCACATCTTCCAATATATCTTTTTGAACGGATTCCATCCTCAACATACGGTGAATAACTTCGAGGGCAAAACTATCGGGCAACATGGCAAGGACACGCGCAGCATGATCCGTAGAAATTTTTGACAGAACCACTGCAACAGTTTGCGGATATTCCTTTTGAAGAAAGTTTGCCAGGATTTCTTCGTTAACATTCCCTAGCTTTTCCCACATGGTGCGTCCTGCCGGACCACGGATTTCTTCCATAATAGCACCGACTTTATCTTCCCCGAGGACACGCATCAAAAGACGCTCAGTACTATCCAGGGTTCCGACAAGAGAACTGGTACTACTCATTTGTTCGGCAAAATCAATAAAAAGGCGCTCTACAACATTTGCACTCACACGACCTAGATTAGCCATTGTCTGGGACAATTCCATAATCTCTTCGTCATCCATATGCTCCATAACCTTGGCGGTATTTTCCTCACCAAGTGACAAAAGGAAAATGGCGGCTTTTTCCGTGCCTGATAATGTTCTGTAATCTTCTCTGACGCGTAAACTCATCTAGCTACTACCTATTCCTGCCCCATCCAGTTTCTAATAACGGAGACAGTTTCATTTGGATAATTGGAAACTATATCCTCAACTTTCTTGATTGAAGACGCCTTAACCTGGCCCTGGACTTTCTGCATATCAATCATGCTGTCATCGTCCTCATCAAGCTCGTCCGGTTGAAATCCTGCAGTATCAGTTGAGCCACGCGGTGCAGCCAATGCTGGATTTTGTTGAGCCCCAGGCAAGAAATCCGGCTGCGGAGTGGGTTCATCATTCTTTGCTGGAGATGACGCCTCCAGCAGACGACCCACCATTGGCTGTAAAACAAGTAACACAACTAATATAATCATAACGGCCACAGCAACAATTTCTGCCGCATCCAAAAGATCTTCTCGCTCGAACCCCATGATCCTGTCATCGCCAAGCATGTCTTGTCCGGCATCAATGTCGGCAAATTGCATACTCTCAACCGTTATTGAGTCGCCTCGGGAATCATCAAATCCGATTGCAGAACGAACTATGTTTTCAATTTTTGATAATTGTTCTTCACTACGTGGCTCGTATACTCGCTCACCAGCCTCAGTTGTCGAATATGTTCCATCCACGATTACTGCAACAGAAAGCTGGTTAACTGCCCCGGCTTCACGAATGGTGTTTCTAACAGTTTTGCTGATTTCGTAGTTGGTTGTTTCTTCCAGCCTGTTCTGTTGTGATGTCGGCTGGTCATCAAGCAGCAAGTCCCCTCCAACATTCGGCAGATTATTCTCTACGCCTACATTTTCATTAGCAGGCTCACGCTCGCTTCCGCTTTCTTCAACAAGCGAGGACGATCGGATAACTTGACTTTCAGGATCAAAAATTTCTTCATTCTGGCTTATACGGTCAAAATCAAGATCCGCTGTAACCATCGCGCGAACTTTACCAAAACCAACCGTGCGTCCTACAAGATTTTCAATAGAGTTCGTCAAGCGCTGTTCATACTTGCGGCGCATTTCCTCGGCCTTGACTGTCATGAGGCCTTCATCATCCGCCCCGCCCTTTGCCAAAAGATTTCCTGCGCTGTCCATAACTGAAACAGTTGAGCCTTTAAGGCCAGGAACAGCAGAGGCAACAAGTGCCTGTATACTTTGTATCTGGTTAGCGGTTAGCTCGATGCTACCTCTTAAGTTTACAAAAACACTGGCACTTGGTGGCTGAGTTTCACGACTAAACAGCTCTCGCTCTGGTATTACCAGATGGACACGCGCGGTAGATACAGGTTCCAATGCACTAATCGTGCGCGCAAGCTCGCCTTCCAACGCGCGTTGCTTATTCATCATGTCCTGGAAGTTTGTAGTACCGAAACCAGATTGATTATCAAACAGCTCGTATCCCGATGCTCCTGAACTGGGCAAGCCTTCGCGCGCAAGGAGCAGTCTGGAACGCGCCATATCTTCTTCCCCTACCGAAACTTGTGTTCCGTCTTCGGATATAGTGTAAGCAATATTGTTTTCATCAAGTTTAACCGCTATTGCACTAGTATCTTGTGAAGAAAGGTTATTGTAAAGCATCTCCATGTCCGGGGATGCGACACGCAAACTTACAAAAACAAAGAAAAGCAGCAGCATAAGCACAACTGCGCCCATAACACCCAGACGAGCAGGACCTAACCTGCGAAAAGTGGCGATCATACCATTATCGACAGGCTCCATTGAGTTTTCATTAGTAGTGCTATCAGCCATTTTGTATCCCGTGAGTTTCGCCGGATGCCTCTGAGAAATGAGTCGGCGTTATATTTATACTTTATTAGTATAACTGTTTTTTTTTGCTTTTTCCACTTGTTCCATATCATTCTTAAGAATCACAGTATTGAAGGTAAAATATACCTGCAGGAGACACAAAAAAAATGGTTAACAAACCATTAACAAACCATTAATAACATATTAAGATTTCTTCAGCAAAATCAATTAGTTGACATAGGTTTCCAAATTAAGTATACTAAAGATAGGGAATAATAATGTGCTTAGTATAAGCATTACAAAAAGTGGGTCAGAACAACCATGTTAGAAGCTGTAAATTCATCTTTATTAAACTCAGGTAATTTGAAAGTTGCCTCTCCAAAGGCAGCACAGCAAAAAGTAGAAGTGCCCGAGGCCGATTTTTCGTCAATAAAAATAGATCCTTATTTGAGTCGTAATGTTGAATTTCAAAACGATTTAAGCCGTGCAATTGTTCAAATAAGAGACACCTCCACTGGAAATACAGTTAAACAGTTTCCTACAGAAAGTCAGATACAAGCCTACAAACAAATTTCTTCTCCCCCTAAGGAAACCCCAAGCGTTGATTTTAAAGACGTAGAGGCAAAAGTTGAAGTTAGGGCGGAACCTCAGAAATTATCGCCAACACCATCAGACAGCTCACTTGACGTCGCGGTAGTAAACGGAGCACAAGGTTCAGACTCTAACGCGTCTGTTAATATAAACGCTTAATTTTTCATACCTTCGGCAATTTCACGATTTAATCGTGCCAAAATGGGTGCCTGATTATAGTCCTTTCCATCAAGAATAACCGCTGTTTTCTTAAAGACAAAATTTGCCAGTTTTATAATATTTTCATTCAACTTGTATTCTTGGAACTCCATGCTTTTGCTGGTTGACCTATCCGTCATCGCCTTATCATAAAATAGTCCCCATAACCTTGAATTTGAACGCAAAGCATCTTCAAACGAAACGTCTTTTGCCCCGCTTTCAATTCTGTCAGCTAAAGAAATCAAAGCCCTAACCTCCACTTGCCGCTGAACATGAATATCATTTTCCTGCGCAGGAACCGGAAGCTCTTGACCAATATTACGAATTGCTGAATCGGAATGATTATCTTTTGTTTTTAATGATATACTACCCATTATCCTCAAGAATTTTTAAGCAAATTATCTTCAAATTCGATCAGTGACTGACCTTCCTTCAAGGCTTTATAATAATGCCCCTTAATAATTTGCTCGTTAATCTTGACGAAAATGGGCGAAGTTGATGGCGCGGCCTGCAAAATATCTTTCACTATGGCAAAATATTTGGCGTGATATTCTCTTGGATTACGCGCCAGATACATGCACTGGATTAAAAAATATATTTTCTTACAGGGTGTATCGGCTTCTTCTTCTTGCAAGACGTCCTTTTCCCTCAAAATAGGGGCTTCTCCGGCAATATGGATGCGTGTACGCTGTTTATCGTTGGTGATTACGGCAGTGCCTATAAGAATTTTTTCACCGGGCTTAAGATCGATTACAAGAGCCATTCATACCTCATTGTCGAAGATTCAGTTAGAGGGGAAAGAAATTCCCAGAGACTCTTATGATAAAGATGTTCTACGGATGTTCAAGTCAGAATTGTTCGAGAAGGGATTTTTGGCCTTCCCCGGCAAGGCTTGCTTCACTGGTTTGTAGCATTTGCCTGGTTTGCAAAGCTAATAGAGCAGCACCTTCATCACTAACAGGCGCTTGTTCTACAGGGTTTTGAATAGAAGATATTAAAACCTCGATTGTAGATTCCGAGAAAGCTTTACGTGTATTCATTTCATTTACATCTCCTACGAGTTGCGCGCGAAATGCCCGCACTTCGTCGACAGCTTGTGTTACAGATGCATAAGCTGAATCAGCAATATTTGCTGATGAAAACTGTTCAGGACGTAAATTTAAAGCATCAGAGGAAAGTTTAAAACCTTCGACTACATATTTTGATCCGGCGCCGCTACCAACCTCAAAAACGAAGTTATCACCATTCAAAAGGTTTTCACCGGAAAAACCCGTATTCTGGGCGAGATTATCAATATCATTAAGAAGAGACGCGAAACGATCTTCAAGTGCTGCGACATTATCCCGCTGCACATCTCCCGAAAAAGCTTTTCTGATTTGAACCGCAGTACCGCCTGCTTCCTCAAGCTTGCTAAGAATAGCATCGACGCCCTCTATAGACATATTCAACGAACGTGAAATATTTTCTACATTCTCTAAGAGGCTTTGAATGCCGGAAACTTTTTCAAGTATATTTGTAGAGGAAAGAGTGACTTCGTCTTTAATAGCACGGCTTTGCGAGGTTTGGTCAACGCCTTTTGCATCTTCGCTTTTGCGTGCATTAACTGTTTCCGAGGCCGGTTTGGCAACCTGCGGCTTGTTAAGCATTGACGATGTAAGCGTTAATTTATCCAAAGCCTTACCTTTCCTAGGTTGGCAGATAGTATTTGTCCTTGATGCGTTTTATCCTAACGCACATACATACATTTAATATATATCATCAATAGTAAAGGAAAGGTTAAGGGGAGGTCAAGAAATCAATCAAGCCAAAGCGTTATATCGTAAACGACCGGTTGAGGGATCAGAATACAACCCAGGTGCATTCATGCTCGCATGCTCTGTTTCACCATGAGATTCACCGTTATTTCCATTTGATGTACCCCTTCCGTTATTGTGTCCCCGATCACCATCGTTTCCTTGCCCGTTCCCTTGCTGTTGCAAGGCCTGATCAAAGTTAAAACTTCCATCATCAAGAGCAAATTGTAAATCTCCTTTATTTATATCGATACCGGCTTTTTGAAGGGTTTGTTCCAACGAGCCCATATCCCTTTGAAACATATGCAGTGCGGATTCTTTTTCAACAGCCACTGTCACCTTCATCTTTTTCTTTGCGTCCATTTCAATATCGACAACTACACGTCCCAATTCTGAAGGGTTCAAGGAAATAGCCAGTCTTTGTACGCCGTCCTTTGCTGCCCCTCTTTGTAATGCTGCTGCCAAAACCTGGGAAGGTTGCGACATCTGTGCGGAAGCAGTGGCTTGTCCTACGCCTGTAATCACCGAATGCGTATTCATCGGTGTTGATGACACGCTGACAAGCTCTATATCTCCGCCTAATTCGTTACCGTCAAAGCTTTGTAAAGAGAATGTCTGCCCATCTTCACCTGCAAAAACCGAAAAACCTTGCGCGTTTAACATTGCGTTGTTATTGGCACCCGGTCCTCCTGACATTTGAGGCTGTTGCGATGATTGATTATAAGACATGGACATATTGGCTTCATTACCGCCATTTTGTGTCTTGATAATGTTGGAAAGGTCGCCTGTTGTAAATTCAGATGCGCCCTCACCGGATGAAAAACCAAAACTTCCATTTGCCATTGCGTTTTCGAACCATTTAACCGGCATGGCAGATGCGGCTGCCTGTTGTTGTGGAACTACCATTGCAGGTGCTTTTGAATGCGCCTGCGTCTGCACCGCCCCATCTGGAGAGGCACCTTGTACACTACGTCTTTTCAGAGCTTCAATATCGAAGCTCATGTCTGTATCACCGGCCCCCACATCCATTGCATTCAAAGCTGTGGCAATATCCTGATTTACATTCGTCAACTTCTCGCTCGCATTAATCAAGGCCGCCATATGGGACGACACAGCGCTCTGTCCCAAAGGAGGAGTCACATTCTTTACCGCACTAGTATTAGCGCCCTGTTGGTTTGGAGGTGTTTGCTCCGTCATAAAAGGGTTTTGAAGATTAGTAGCAAAAGATTTTTCAGAGGCTATAGCTTCAGAGAATGCAATTGCATTTTCTGAGTTACCTTTTCCATCAACAGGTACAAAGATGAATTGCCCTAAACCGTTTGACTTTGATCCTGAGTTTTCAAATTGTCCATTTTGTTCGTTCACCCCTCCTTGCAAGATATTTTGAAACGAAGGAACCGCATTCTGGTCACCATTGAAACCTACTGGAACGCGAAGAGGAAAATCTGAGTAACCTAGTGAGTTGACCGCAGCAATAAAATCTTCGTCGCTAACGCTTTTCAGCTGAGAAAATAACGGTTGATCTGCTTTGGGGTTAAGAACAGAAAACTGCTCTCCGTTTGGTTTTTGAGAAAAGAAAGCAGTGTCTTCACTGCCACGTTCCTGCCCTGGAACAGTCTGGTCAACTGAGACTTGTTGATTGAGTGCCGCAAACAAGGCTTCAAAAGGCGAAGATTGTTCCGGTGAAATTCCTGTACCAGCGCCTGCATTTATTTTTCCCTGAGCCATAGTTTGGTTTGAGCCAAAAACGCCTGAGTGAACTGCTGCCATGAAAATCGCCGGTGAAACCATA
>NZVS01000062.1 GCA_002701555.1 Alphaproteobacteria bacterium
GGTTTTTTTTATAACTCTATATTACATGCTATGCAGATCTCTTTAATTTCACCGATTAAAAATGATATTGATAATCTTACAAAACACCCTCTTTTTGAACGGTTCGAAATTCAGCCTGAGAAGATCCTGTTTTCTAAATTTCCAAACGGGTTTAAAGGTCTTTTGAGAATCATTATTGGTCAACAAATTTCCTTTAAAACCGCAGATATTTTATGGCTGAGGGCGTGCAACTTAGCATATGGGGAAGAAAATATTACGCCCGAATGGGTGCTGAACCAAAATAGTTTAATTTTAAAATCAATCGGACTGAGCAATCAAAAGCAAGCGTATGTTCGAAAGCTAGCGGAAAGTATTACACTAGGTGAATTTGATTCCAGTCACATCGATAATTTAAAGGATGAGTATATTATTGAAAAAATTTCAAAGCTTTATGGTTTTGGTATTTGGAGTGCCCAAATGTATTGCATGCTTTGTCTTGCACGTCCTAATATCCTCCCCCAAAACGATTTGGCCGTTAATAAGACTCTCCAATCTCTTTATGGTACTGGACACACATTAGACTATAAACAAATATTGCAGAAAACGAAAAAGTTTGAGGGGGCGTATTCTGCTTTTACGCTTATATTGTGGTATTTATATATAAAAAAAGTCATATAAATCTGCATATTAGACATGCATTTTAATAGCTTATTTTTCAGCCTTTTGATCACGTGGGAGTATTTCCACAGAATCAGGCAAATTCCGTTTGAGAAATAAAAAAGTACGCTTTGCCGGCCTTGGATCAAGACGGTAAGGTCTGGAATACCCCAAACATCTCCCCAAACCATATAAGCTGATTAAAATCCAGCTAGTTTGTATAATTGCTGAGGCCAAATTCCATTGATAAAAAATGGAAAACATAACTGCACATGCTGCAAATAAATTCATCAGTGTATAGGTGAGCGTCTTTGCGAAGTTGCGTTGTAGTTGGAGTATCGCATAAGACAGTAAATATAAAAAAGCTCCAATAACACCCGTTATGCTAGAAATCGTTTCGATGCTCATAACCTATACGATAGCGGCTATGTCTTGCAAAAAAGTTAATTAGCCACGGTATATCTTATCTAGAACGCTACGTTCAAGTCTTTCTGGCTGAACGACGCTACAATTTGTGAGCAATGGCACACCTTCGCGCTCCAGAGTGGCAAAACCTTCCTGTGCAAAAAGGGTGTAAGTATTATTACGATAAATATTCGATTCAATCAGGTCGCGTTGGAGATGTATTGTGTTACCGTCGTATAAAACGACCGCATTGGCATTATTCACTCCCAAGGACATCACCATCTGTCTATTTTGGTCACAATAATATTGTGTATTTGACATTGAAGGCACAACATATACTGGGTCATTCATACCACAACCGGTACCAGACAGTGCGATAATTGATAAAAAGCCCATACCGGCAATAAATGATTTTATATTCATATTATTAAAATAGAGTTTTTTACTTTAAAAAACAAACTTTCTTTGTGTTTTAAAGATTTGTCCTATATAACATGTCTTAAGTTACTTGTTTTGTAAAAGCCAGACGGATGTTGTCCTAAAAGTCGTAACAATACAGGTTTTAATTACTACTATTTAAGGAGACTACCCAATGGCCAAGACCGGCACAGTAAAATGGTTTAACCCAGAAAAAGGATACGGATTTATAACTCCCGAAGGCGAAAGCAAAGATGACTTTGTTCATATTTCGGCAGTTGAAGCAGCAGGTCTGCGTTCTCTACAAGAGGGACAAAAGGTTAACTACGAAGTTGAAGAAGGCAGAAATGGTAAAATGTCAGCTATCGACCTTCAAGTAGCTGAGTAAGAAGAAATACAAGAATTGAGAAACCCGCTTTTGAGCGGGTTTTTTTTAATCTAACGCCATTCCAGGCCGCAAAAGCAAATCCTGGTCCTTGGAAGCATATATGTCCCTTACAGACTCACCTTTTTGTTTAGCGGCATCGTATGCAGCACTATGGACATTAGGGTTTCTAAGAATTTCTGCTATATCCTGAAAATACTCAGAGCTTTTTTCTAGTATCTTTGTTTCATTAAGAATTTTATCGTCACACGTATCAAGAATTGATATACGGTGGAGGCACAAATCAGCCATACGCTCTAAGTTATTTGCAACTTCTAAATGCATTTCAGAGAGACCAACGCCGTCATAACTTCCGATTTTTTCCCAGAACTGACTTCGTCTTAGCGCATGTTCGTGATCAGATTCACCATTATAATGATTGAAAACCCTGGAACGCCTTATGGCATCAAGGAAACTGACTTCACCCCCTTCAAAAACCTCCACAAGCTCGGCAACGTCGCTCATTGGAAAGTCTTTATGGTTGTGTTCTGCATCATGGGCATAAATACCCAAAGAACTCAAAGACTCTGTAATCTTATTAATTATCGAGCTTTGAGAGGCGTAACCTTTCTCGGCAACAGGTTTAAAATTTGATATAACCACGACTGAGGCTCCTAAATCATTTGCGATTACTCCAAGATAGCTGAGCATGTTAAATAAATCGTTAAATAACATGTATTTTAATGTTGCAAATGCGAATAAAGTTTTTATGGTGTCATTCGAAGGCTCAAAGCAAAACCAGAGAGAGGTGTTTTATGGATATGGACAAAATTAAGATTGGCAACGATGTACCCGAAGATGTCTTCGCCATTATAGAAAACCCACTTGGTGGGGAACCAGTCAAATATGAGCTGGATAAAGACTCTGGCATGATGTTTGTAGACCGCTTCCTTCACACGCCCATGTTTTACCCCGGGAATTACGGTTTCATACCGCACACACTTTCTGAAGATGGGGACCCTGTAGATATTCTGGTAATTGGCAGAACACCTGTTATGCCAGGTGCGGTTATACACGCAAAGCCAGTTGGCGTTTTGATCATGGAAGATGAAAAGGGAATGGATGAAAAGGTGGTTGCCGTACCTATGGCTAAACTTGCACCTTATCATGACAATATTCATGATTTGGATGATGTTAGGCCCATATTAAGGGACCAAATTGAGCATTTCTTTACACATTACAAAGATCTTGAAAAAGGCAAATGGTCAAAGACAGTTCGCTGGGGAAACAAAGCGGATGCCCATAAAATTATTAAGGAAGGCATTGATCGCGTTGCTGCGCACAAATGATTTATGTGTGCATATTAGGTAAAATATTTGACTTTTCTAATAAATAAATATAAAAATTAGCCACGCTTAAAATTCACCAGCTAAAGGATTCAAAAACCATCATGCTGAGTAAGTTTGGACATAAAGTTGGTTTTGGTATGCAGCTGGTGCGTCAGCTTCATATGCTAAAAAGAATCGGTATGATTTAATATCTGTATCTCTTTCATGGAGGTGCAGATTTTTTTTTTGAAAAAATAAGGGTTAAAATGACAATTGATTTTTTTGACTGTTCACCAGATCAGGACATTCCTCAGAGTGGCGGGCTAACACTTGTTATCCGTACGGATGCAAATCACGCAACGCGTCAGCTAAAGAAAAACCTTCTTAGGCACATGTCTTCCGAGAAGATAAAAATGCCTTTTGATATTGCGACCAAGCGCACCGACGATGGAGCGCAGCTGTTATGTGATTATATTAAAACAACTATACATGATGCTTATCAAGTTTGGGGGCACGAGGTATTAAAAGCACTTTCCGAAGATTTGAATTACTCAAAATATGGCATTAAAACTTCTGATGAAATGTACACAAATGTACATTTTTACAATGCAAAACAGCTTTCTGATGAAGCTCTTGTTAAAGGACGTGAAATGGTTAAGGAAACCCACGGCCCGGACGCTAAAGCTCTTATGATTTCCTTGGATGATATGATTACATCGGAAAAATATGAACTATCAGAAATTTCGTTTTCCCGTTTGTTTTCGTTATGTGGGTCGCAACAGTATGATTATGTTGCAAGACCTGGGTACAAGCCCATAGAAGATCAAATGAAAGATGTTTTAGAAAAGGTCAAAGCTGATTATGCCGCAACCGGTAAAAAGACACCGATTGTTTTAATCGAAGATAACGTCCGTCACGCTAAAATGCTTAATTGGCTAGTTGGTGAGATGGATAATGCCGGAA
Organism: Alphaproteobacteria bacterium; assembly: GCA_002701555.1. Lineage (GTDB taxonomy): Bacteria > Pseudomonadota > Alphaproteobacteria > Micavibrionales > Micavibrionaceae > UBA2137. The sequence continues at coordinate 4,114 of NZVS01000062.1, forward strand.
TTTTTGAATATGCCGACATGGCTGGCATTTCTACTTGTTTCTGCTGTGCAGATAGCGAGGAACAATCTAAAATCAAAGATATACATGGAAATTCCGTTCCGGTAGAAGCTGTTGTAAATTACACAAAAAAGGCCGTTGATGTAACTACCCCACGAGATTTATTGTTTGATGGCTTTGTAGTGCAAATAGAGGAAAATCTTGGACGGCTTCCCGGCATTTTTATGGATATTGAAAGTCGTTTTAAAATTAGCCCTGATAAAGTTGACGACTTTCGTGAAAAGATAAGGCAGGCAAACCACCACTTCTGCGATACTATTGAAGCTAAGTTTGGTGTCGAGATCCCGCTTTCCTGGTTCGCTGTTGCCAAGCCAATCTCCCATGTTAAAAAAGCATGTCTTTCTACTCCCATGAAAGAGTTTTTTGAAAATGATGAAGCTAAAAATACTGAGAATAATGCTGTGAACGACAATCAACTGCCCCGTAAGCACGAACAGGCGGCACGTGATATTGCGGTGAAACCTGCACCTTAATCGTTAGGCTTTACCCTCCTATGAACTCACCTTTTGTTCTGGACTGCGATACGGGCAGGGACGATGCTCTGACCATTTGGCTGGCACTGTCAAATCAATACCCTCTAAAAGCTGTTATAACGTCCTATGGAAACGTAGGTGTTATGAAAGTTACTGACAACACTTTGCGCGTATTAGATTACGCCAACGGAAAAGCTATTCCGGTTTGGCAAGGAGCTAAGCAACCCATAAAGCCTCATAGGTTGTATGAGGATATGGTGCGACCGCGCCAAATGGCATCTGGTAACGGCTTATGTGATATTGAGCTTCCCGGAACAACACGACCATTTGAGGTAAAAAACGCGAAAGAAAGGTGCAAGTCTCTGGAAAGTTTGGCGGATGAAAATGGTGCGCTTGACTATCTTATAATTGGCCCTGCCACTAATTTCGCAGAAATGGTTATTGCAGATCATCAAAGTCTCAGGAAGTCTGTTAAAAAAGTTTTTATGATGGGTGGTAAGTTCGACGCTTTATGGGATGAGATGCCTGGCGCTGATTTCAATATTGCCGCAGACCCCTATGCCGTACAAACTATTCTTGATGCAGGGTATCATATCAACTTTATACCTATGAATATAACGTGGCAGGTCAAAATTCCTGTAAAAGATTTGCCAGATCTTAAAACCGAGTCTCCACTTGGACAAATGACAAAAGATTTAATGATTGCCCATTCAAAAAATTTTTCCCAGGATACGCATTTCCGCTTTCATGATCCTGTCGCGATGCTTTCTATGATGGATGAAACTAAATTTACTCCTGCGCGCATCAGTTTACAGCTTAACTCAGAGCATGATGATTTTGGACGATTGCTCAAAGGTAAAGGGACAACAAACTCCCTTTTATATGAAGTTTCAAAATCAGAAATTGAGCAGATGTTATTATTAATAAAATCTACATTCTTCTTGGAAGACTGTTGCTAAACCTAATATTTTATAAAGTTATATGAAAATATATTGAAAATCTCTTGGCATATGGGTCAATTTTCGCTATAAATCCGCAGTCGTAAATTAAGTCAACACAACAAAGGTAAATTACTGATGGCTACCGAACAGACATTATCAATTATCAAACCGGATGCAACACGCCGTAATCTAACGGGTGCAATCATCCAGAGATTTGAAGATAAAGGCCTTAAGATCGTGGCGCAGAAGCGTATTTTAATGACAAAAGAACAAGCTGAAGGGTTTTATGCAGTTCACAAAGAACGTCCTTTCTTTTCTGACCTAGTAAAATTCATGACATCTGGGCCAGTTGTTGTTCAGGTTCTTGAAGGTGAAGACGCCGTTGCGAAGAACCGCTCAATTATGGGTGCTACAAATCCTGAAGATGCTGCACCAGGTACAATTCGTGCCGATTTTGCTGAAAGTATTGAAGCTAATTCAGTACATGGATCTGATAGCAAAGAAAACGCACAGATAGAGATTGATTACTTTTTCTCACCTGAGGAAATTGTAGCCTAACTCTTTCCGGGTTTATTTTACCCAATCTGCTAAAGCTTTTTCGGCCTCCTGAATTTTGGTGTTCAGGGGGCTTAATACTGCCTCTGTGAAAGGCGCAACCTCTACTCTTAGTGCCTGTTCTATGTTAGTGCATTCGCTGGCTATTCGTGTCAGGCCAAAATTCGCGCACATGCCTTTTAATTCATGTGTCTTGGCCGCAATGGTTTCTTTACTGCCAGTGCGCGTGGCTTCTTGGATATGAGTAAATATTTCATTCATTTTATCTGTAAATTCGCTAATGAGCGCGGACATTTCGCTATTGGGAAGGCTGGTCTTCAACGCAGATAACTGTGCAAAATCATAATCTTCTGGTTTGTAACCAAGATTATCGCCTGCTGCAAGAGTATCTTTATCGCCTATAGACTTAACGGCTTCTCCTGCACTGTCATCGGTTTGAGCCTCACCCTCATCAAAGGAAAGGCCTGAGGAGTCTGCGTCAAAAGTAAGACCGCTATCAATATCTGTTTCCTTTGGAGAATTAATTTTCTTTGTCGAAGATACCTCGTCAGCTAATTCAGGTTGTGTCGTAACAATTGGTGTAGAGGTTTTATTCGTCATATCTATTATGGGGCTAGCATCTGAAAGAGGTTGTGTTCCCTTTGTATCAGTACCAATTCTATTAGTATGTCGCACGTCTTCAGCATTAGGAGAAATATCCTGATTTTTATATTCCGCGTTTCTGGCTTTTTCTAATACTTTTGCGAGTGTATCAACATCCACAGGTTTTGGTACAAAATCATTCATTCCAACATTTTTGTAATTTTGGACATCGTCGTCGCCAGTGTTTCCGGTAAGTGCAACAATAGGAAGCTTCCTAATATCCTCCTTGTCTAAGGACCTTATTTTCTTTGTGGCTGTAAGACCGTCCATTTGAGGCATCTCTATATCCATAAAAATCACATCAGGTAATGTATGCCCAGATGTTAGTTTTTGAATTGCTTCTGCTGCTGAGCTTGCAGTGCTGGCTTCGAACCCTTGTTCTTCGACCAGACCCGAGATAACTTTTCTATTTATAGCGTTGTCGTCTACTACAAGAGCTTTCATAGATTTTTTAACGTCTGATATTTTTTTAGCGGGCTTTTCTTGTTCTGTGTGCGGGGGGATCATCTCCTTCTTGGGAGTGTCGCTTTGTGAAAATGAATTTTCTACGAGTGGTGCTTTCTCATTTACGGACACGGAATCCTGCGAAGTCTCTTCTGCACTTTCGACAAGAGCCTCGTTACCAAGGCCGAGGGAAATTGTAAAAAAGAAAATACTCCCCTGTCCCGGAGTACTGTTAATATTAATATGGCCGCCCATCAGGTTGATAAGCTTTTGACAGATAGCAAGTCCTAGTCCCGTACCGCCGTATTTCCTCGTAGTGTTTTTCTCTGCTTGTATAAATGGATTAAAAAGGTTTTTTTGCGCTTCTTTGGGAATACCAATTCCGGAATCCTCGACAGCGAAATAGAGTGCAGTTTCTCTTGAGTTTGGAGTGTTATCAGCATTTTCTGTAATCTTTGTCGAGATTGTGACTGTTCCTTCATCGGTAAATTTGATGGCATTAGATGTAAGGTTAATCATAACCTGTCTGAGACGAGTGGGGTCACCTTTCACAACACGAGGGACCCGTGATCCTATATTCAACTCCAAAATAGTGTTTTTATTTTGCGCGTGACCCTGCATTAGAGAGTGAATGGTCTTGAGTAGTTTGTGTAAATCGAAGTCTATAATTTCTAACTCCATCTTACCGGAGTCCATTTTTTCTATATCAAGAATGTCATTAAGAAGCGACATCATGGCATTTCCTGATTCAGAAATGGTGTCTACATAGTCTTTTTGAGTGGTTGAAAGCTGCGTTTTATTTAAAAAGCGAACCATACCCAGAATACCTGTCATGGGTGTTCTAATCTCATGTGATATCATTGCAAGAAATGCTGATTTTGCCGCGTTTGCACGGTCTGCCTCTATGCTTGCGTTACGCATAGCCTCAACCTGGCGTGCGTCTTTCGCTTGCAAGTCTTTCATAATTTGACGCTCTCTTTGTAAAACTTGCAAAAGCCTTTTTTGGTCAAATCCTTGTTTGGCTTCGATAATCTTTTCCTGAACCGGACTGATCTCTTTTGATTTTTTGAAAGCCTTGAAATTAGTATCTTCGTCAATCACTTCCGGAGGTGTGTTGGAAAATAAAGAAAAAAGCACTTGGAAAACTATAACTGATACAGCAAAGCTATAAGCAGAAAGGTCATGTGCCGGTAAAACCCCGAGCACGACAATCCAGGTAACAATAACCCCCAGCAGAAGCGTAAACCATGCAGCGGGAATTAATGGGGACGGTGCCGATTCCATAAAATATGCTGAGGCAGAAGATATGCAAGCTAACAGAATAGCTATACCCAAAAAGACAAAAATGATTAAGGACATATATGGAACAATTATGCCTAAAAACATGGTCATAGCACCTAGAAATGACAATAGCGCGAACCCGGATGCGGTATAAGATGTCGCTATCAGAGCAGAAGAGAAAACATCCCGCTTCACTATCAAGGAGCTGCATACACTGGCGAGCAAAAGCCAAAGGGTTAGAAAAACAAGGGCATCAGGAATCGAGTCTGCCGCCATGAAAAAAGCATAGTAGGCACTTGTCCCAAGAGAAAGACTGCCTAATGCAAGAAATGAAATATATGCAGTTCTGAATTTAATCGCATTTGTGGTACCAAGTACGAAAGCGAGAAAGGCAGCGGCAGCCAAAAGACCAAACAATATGACAGAATCGATCTTTGGTTGTCCGGCGTACATACCCGCGGCCAAAGATGGACTGATATAAGCATATGGCGAAGTTAGGTTCTTTAACTCAAAAATAAGTAGGTAAGGTGTTCGCGAAGGTAGGAAGAATGAAATCGGGTTAATACCTTCCTGATTTCTCATTAAAGGTATGGGCTGTCCCGTGATGCCGTTCCAAAGATTGATCCTCTCAAAATCAGCTTTTGGAGCAAACACACCGTCATTGAAATTTACTACCCATTCCTTAGATGGAATCTGGCTTGAAACAAGCATTGCGACGTATAAACTCTCACCTTTCATCAATGCGGCAGGTTGCTGTGCTGGTTGGAATAAAGCCGGATTTTGTTGAAAAAGAACAGCCAGTCTTTGCGGTGTTATATTTTGTCCCTCTTCCGAAGAAATATAATAAGCCCTATTTCTAATGTCGATGGAAGATAAGTTTGTTTCATCCAACAATAACAATCTTGTATCCTGATAGGGATCACTGGCAAATCCCTCATAGTTTTGGGTAAAATTAGTCTGTGCCTGGGCATTTTGCACTATCCCCAAATAGAGGCATAACAGCACAAAAATGATTTTAGAAATATATGTCATGCAAAAGAAGCTTATTTAAATATAACAGTAGCCTAGAAAATATCAGTAAAAGATTACAGTAGTGTTAAGGCCATGAGAATAAGAATAAAAGCAATGAAAATGACAGAGTATTTTGAAATAACCGTAAAACGTGTCCAGGTCAGCTGGTATCTTTGAATTTCTTCAGGATCTATTTTAACGGGTGTTGGGCTTGGAGATGCCATAGTCTTTTCCTTTATATTAAAAGTTTTTCTATTTGCAGTATAAGCCTTTAAGTCTTCTACGACAATCCGTATTGCTTCCGCATAGGCCAAATGTTCTTGCCTAAGGACTTTAATAGCCAATGTGTCAGGGGTTTCATTCTTGGCGAGCTTCACTTTCTTCTGGACTATGATCGGTCCTGCATCCATATCTTCCGTAACATGATGAACAGTACACCCAGAGTAGGCTTCCCTGGCAACAATAACGCGTTCATGTGTATGCAGCCCCTTATATGCCGGTAATAGCGAAGGGTGTATATTTAATATTGGGCCATCAAATTCATTTATGAAATAGGAGCTGAGAAGCTTCATAAAGCCGGCTAGACAGACAATTTCTATTTTGTGGGCAGTAAGTAATTTGATTAAGGCAGCTTCATAGGTTTCTTTATCGGGATAATCTTTTGGTGAGACTGCAAAATGTGGAATGTTCTCTTCCATAGCATAAGCGAGGCCGCCAGCTGTGGCTTTGTTTGAGATAACAAGGGCAATTTCTGCGGGAAAAGCTTTTGCTTTTGCAGAATCTATAAGGGCTTTAAGATTGCTACCCCGCCCTGAAATAAAAACGGCTATTTTCATGGTTATTAAAATTTTCCAGAGAATTGGATTTCTTTATTGACCTCGGATCGTTCTTTTATATAGCCAATGCGATAAACCGTTTCTCCACTGTTTTCTAGGCAGGCTCCCAATTCATCTGCTTTTGAACTCTCAACAACAAGAACATAGCCTATACCGCAATTAAATGTGCGCAAAAGCCCTTCTTGGGAAATGTCACCTACGCTTTGCAACCATTGGAAAAGAGGAGGAAGACTCCATGAATTTAAATCGACAAAGGCAGACATATTTTCGGGAAGGCATCTGGGTATATTTTCGCTGAGGCCGCCCCCTGTAATGTGAGCCATACCGTTTATACCACCAACTTCTTTTAAAGCTTTCAAAACAGGATTGATATACAGGCGAGTTGGCTCAAGCAGGCACTGCCCAAAATTTAGTTTGGGATCATAAGGTGCGGGAGAGCTATAGCTCAACTCACTTCCCTCTACTATTTTTCGGACAAGGGAAAAGCCGTTCGAATGAACACCATTTGAAGCAAGACCTAATATGACATTCCCTTCGGTTATGTTTTGGCCTGTAATTACTTTCTCGCGTTCTACCGCACCGACTGCAAACCCGGCCAAATCGAAATCATTTTCGCTGTACATCCCAGGCATTTCGGCAGTTTCTCCGCCGATCAAGGCGCAATTAGACAGTTCACAGCCTTTGGCAATACCTTTTATAACTTGTGCCGCACTATCGACATTAAGTGCACCGCAAGCATAATAATCCAGAAAGAAAAGGGGCTCTGCACCTTGCACAAGTAGGTCGTTTACACACATGGCAACCAGATCAATTCCAATTGTATCGTATTTCTTTGTCTCAATAGCAATTTTCAACTTTGTGCCCACGCCATCTGTACCTGATACAAAAATGGGGTCTTTAAAGCCTGCAGCCTTCGGATCGAAAAAACTGCCAAAACCACCGAAACCGCCCATTACACCTGCACGGTCAGTACTTTTTACGAAGGGTTTTATACGGTTGACCAGTATATTACCTGCCTCTATATCTACACCAGCATCTTTGTAAGGATCATTTTTCATTGGCAAAAAGGCTCAATTTTTTTGTATTTAATTCAAAAGCACGCTATACACATTATCTATGAGAAACGCACACCACACATCACTGTTTTTATATGGGTTATGGCTCACCGTGGCAATGGTTCTTTTTGCCAATAGTCCCTCTTTTTCACAAGAGGCGCCTGCTACTAAAAAATTTAGTGGTAATCCTTTCATTGTAAAGGGTGTAGATGTCGATATTACAGATGAAAGTGCTGTTGCCGCGCGCGAAAAAGCGTTCCGCAAGGCGCAAGAAAAGTCTGTTCCCATGCTATATTCACAATTGGAAGATATGGGGTATAATACATCAAGACTGAAAAGCCAGTCGTCTTCTGTAATAGCAAACGCCATGCGTGATTTTGAAATTTCAAACGAAAAAATTTCATCTGTGCGCTACAAGGCTCGCTTTCAACTTAATTACTCACAAAGTGCACTTGAGCCTTATTTAACAAAATCATCGGGTACCTCTTACAGTACTGGCGGCTATAGTAATCCAGGATATGAAAACCCATACCAAGGTTACGGCTATAACGATTATAATAGACAACCTGTTCAGGCGCAGAATGCTTCCAACACTGTTAATAATAAAACAGGCAAAACTGTAGTTCTACCATTTTTACAGGTCGGCACAGCACCACTTAAGCTATGGGATGGGTATAATCCGTGGATGGATGTATGGGCACGTAATGCCCCATCCGATGTTATTATTCCAATAGGTGATCTGGCAGATATAGGTGATATAAAAGATAGCGAAGCACTGACCTATAATCCTCAATCAATGCAAAATCTTGTTCAGCGATATGACGCGGATAGGGCAATTGTGCTGCTGAGTACATATACTGGTGCCCCCTTGCCAACAACACTTGCGAATGCAGCAACCGGCCAATTAAATGTATCAGTATATGATACAGCATCCGGAAAACCTGTCTTCATAAATCAAGCTACTCTTGCGCCTCAAAATGGTGAGGATTTTGAAGTTTTTCTTAATCGCGGAGTCGAGCGCAGCTTAACCATTGTAGAAACTTTACCGGAACCCGGGCAAGTTGCCGTAAACCGGAATGTTCCGGAAAGGCAGCCCAATAATAGCGTCGTTCCTCAGAATCCCGGAGGTAAAGTCTATTCAACCAGCAATGCAGGTGCAGGCCCGGTATCTGCAATAAAGGCTAGGGTTGATTATTCCTCTCTTAATGAGTGGATTGCAACACAAAGAAAAATCAAGCAAACACCTGGTGTGTCAAGTCTTCAGATATTGGCCTTGCGCGCAAAACAAGCCGATATTCTTATCACACATAGTGGCTCTGTAGATTCTGTCGCCTCATCTTTGATGCAAAACGGAATAGGTTTACGTGCTGATGCAGGGCAAGGCATGTATTCGGTTTATTCTTCCGGTGCTGGACAAAGGGCATACAGGTAAATTGCAATGCCCATGAAAGGTAAGCAGGCTCAAAGATTAAGCTGGATGGCGCAGGCTGTTTTCTGGTTCTCTATACTCGTTATATTATGCGCATTCCTATATGTTTTTCGTACAGTACTGGCACCTTTTTTTCTTGGGTTTATAATTGCATATCTTTTAAACCCTCTAATACGCCGCCTTAATAAAAATAATTTTTCTCGCAAAAGTGCAACATTGTTTATACTGACAACTTTCTTTGCGGTTGTTGCGCTTATATTTGCTGTTGTAGTTCCTTTATTGGCACGTGAAATGGCAGCTTTTGCAAGCGCGTTACCAAGGTATATTGATAATTTATGGGCTATGGCAACTCCCTATGTGAGCGATTTACAGGATTATTTTGGTATTAGGGATAAGCAGGATCTGGCGGAAAAATTAAATCCTGTAATGGGGCCTGCTTCAGACACTGGCAAAAATATTCTTACAGGTGTGTTTAGTGGTGGGCTTGCAGTTATAGATTTCACCGTCACAATCTTTATAACCCCGATTGTGGCCTTTTTCCTTATGAAGGACTGGCCCAAACTGACAAAATGGGTGGATGACCTTATGCCTCAGGACCATGAAAACGAAGTTCACGGAATATTAAAACAGATTGACAAAAAACTGGCGGGATTTGTTCGCGGACAGCTTCTTGTTTGTCTTGTTCTTGGTGTTGGTTATGCAATTGCACTAATGATAGCCGGCCTCAATTATGGCTTCTTCATTGGATTAATGGCAGGTGCACTTTCAATCATACCATTTGTCGGATCCACTATAGGGCTATTAGTAGCCTTACTCGTCGCATGGTTTCAGGTGGGTACATTTGCATATGTTGCCATCATTGCGGCAATATTCCTGTTCGGCCAATTTTTGGAAGGGAATTTCCTGTCCCCAAAACTTGTCGGAGACAGTGTTGGTATGCACCCCTTATGGGTGTTATTTTCTGTTATGGCAGGAGGAGCAATTTTTGGAATATTGGGCATGTTGCTGGCTGTTCCTGTCGCGGCAATTGTCGGTGTTCTAATGGGGGCTGCCATTATAAGGTACAAGAACTCGGCATTTTATCGGGACACCGGTCAAAATGACTCGGCCAAGAAAAATAAAACAAAATCATAAAGTCTTATGAATTCACCAAAAATTACCCAGATACCTCTGGACTTAGGGCATCGCACAGCTTTTGGACGTGAGAATTTTCTTGTAACTGAAAGTAACTCCGAAGCTGTTGCATGGGTCGACAAATGGCCTGCTTGGCCAACCCCGGTAACAATTCTTTATGGGCCTGCGGCCTCAGGGAAAAGTCATCTTTTATCCGTTTGGTGCGATAAAACGAACGCATCCTCCATCTCTCCGCATGTTGTGGCTGATTATTCTCGTACCCAGCTTGAAAGAAAGAAAATAACTCCTGTTGCCGTGGACCGTGCTGATTTTCTGATTGGTGATATAGAAGGGGAGCGCGGTCTTTTTCATTTATACAATGCGGTGAAAGAAAGTGGGGCAACCATGATGATGACATCATGTGTACCGCCTTCTGAATTGGATTTTGTGCTTCCTGATCTTGCTTCACGTTTAAGGGCAGCACAAACGGTCAGGATTAATCCTCCTGACGATACATTGTTATCAGCTGTTCTAGTGAAACTTTTTGCTGACAGGCAATTAAAGGTATCAACAGATGTAATACGTTATCTTGTGCCAAGAATGGAAAGGTCACTGGATGCAGCAGTGAAGCTCGTTTCTGATGCTGATAAGTTAGCCCTTTCTGAGAAAAAAGGCATCACGGTTCCGTTGGTCAGGCAAATTTTGATGAAAAATCTGGGGTAGTTGTAATATTTGGATGGATAATATCTATGCAACGAATCTTGCGTTCCGCAAAATCTGCCCAGTGTTCAAAATTAGCTTCGAAAACACACAGCATAGCCAAATCGTAAGAAAACACAGTACAGTTATCTGACTCTTTACTATAGGCATATGCGGCATGAAAAAGGCCTGGATTATGCCCTATGACCAGAACTGAATTGACAGTATTTTCAAGTGTCATAAAAAACTGCTCTAGCATTTTTTCATCCGCATTATACAGGCGCGGCTCTACGCTAACACTGCTTTTGCTTGTATCCAAACCAAGATGATCCAATGTTTGCGTAGTTCTGACAGCGCTTGAGGAAAGAATTTTGTCGAGGACAAGATTTTTTTCTTTGAAATAAGATCCGATTACCGCGGCTTGGGACCTTCCCAACTCAGTTAAAGGCCGGTCCCTATCTTGGTATTCATAAGAACTTTCTGCTTGTGCATGTCTTAAAAAATATATGCGTTTTGTCATACTTTATGCTTAATTAGATACATTCAAGATACCGTACCCAAAAGGTTCTAATAGGAGGCTATTTCCTTTAAATTGTGCCTTATGAGAAATATCCTGATTAAAATTATAACTCTTTTTTGAATCTAATTCAAAATACTCTTCAGAAACGCCAGCGTTAAATACGCAAAAAACAGTTTCATCGTCATGATACCTTTCATAGGCAATGATATTTCCTGCAGTTTCCAAAAGCCTGAAGTGACCATGCTTGATAACATCATTACCTTTGCGCCATGCTATCATATTTTTATAGGCATTGAGTATGGAATGGTCGTCTTTTTCTTGAACATCTACTGATAAAGGTACATGGGCTTCCGCTAAGGGTAGCCATGTTTTGTAGTTGGTGGAAAATCCCGCATTTGGAATGTTATGTGTCCATGGCATAGGTGTTCGACAACCATCACGACCTGCATGATCCGGATACATTGCAATATCATATGGGTCAACCAAGTCTTCGAAGCGAAGCTCAGCTTGAGGTAATCCGAGCTCTTCCCCTTGGTAAATGCACAAATTCCCGCGCAATGTCAGACCGAGCGCCATGGCAAATCTTGCACGGTCTTCATAGCCGATCTGATCATTAAGGCGTGAAACTACACGTTTAAAATCATGATTTCCTGTAGCCCAGCAAACCCAGCCATCCTGGATAACATTTTCAATTTTTGAAACAGCGCGAATAATATCAGGCTTTGTCATCTCGGTTCCGACAAGACCAAAAGAATAGGCCATGTGGAAACGCTTTCCTGTTTGTGTGTATTCTGCAGCCACTGTCTCTGAATCGTCACCTCCAGCTTCTGCCAGAAGAAATTTGTCCGGCCATTCATTTATGAATGAGCGCAATTCTTCAATCAGTTTAAGGTTATCATCGTTATTCATGCTGTGAATACGTTTCTGATACCCCATGGGATTATTTGGAGGTAGGTCCGTTGCCCAAGGTTGGCTGTCAGGACGCACAGGGTTGTCCCGTAATTCCGGATCATAGTAATAGGTATGGGCAACATCCAGCCTGAAACCGTCAACGCCCATATCAAGCCAGAATGCACCTGTTTTTTTGATGCGGTCCAAAACTTCAGGGTTTCTCAGATTCAGCGCTGGCTGTTCTTTTAGAAAATGATGCAAGTAATATTGCTGGCGCCTTGTATCAAATGTCCATGCAGGCCCCCCGAAATAGGACAGCCAGTTATTTGGCGGTGTTCCGTCTGGCTTGGGGTCTGCCCAGACATACCAATCTGCTTTCTCATTGGTGCGATCAGAACGGCTTTTCTTGAACCAGACATGTTCTTCTGATGTGTGCGACCAGACCTGATCAATGACAACTTTTATATCGCGTTTATGGGCCTCATCAAGAAGGTGGATGAAATCATCCAGTGATCCGAATACCGGATCGACATCGCAATAGTCGGAAACATCATATCCGAAATCTTTCATAGGGGACTTAAAGAACGGAGAAATCCAGACCGCATCAACCCCAAGATTGGCCAAATGGTCCAAATGAGACGTGATTCCCGGAAGATCACCAATTCCATCTGCATTTGTATCCGCAAAAGAACGCGGGTATATTTGGTATAATACAGCACCACGCCACCACTCTTTATTTACCTTACTCATAAAATTCCTTTTTTGTTTTCTTGACCTCTATTACCGGAAAATGTGATTAATATGTTTTTAGAGAGATTGAAAGTCTAAAATGCAGGCAAAAGAAATTAAAGTAA